>NZ_AWFE01000148.1:0-1270 GCF_003263315.1 Hyphomonas sp. GM-8P | reverse complement strand
TGACCCAGCCCCGTAAATTCCGGCCATGAATTTGCAGAGTCCTCGACACGAAGAGGATGACAAATGCGCAAATCACGATTTTCCGAAGAACAGATCATTGGGATGATCCGGGAGCACGAGGCTGGCGTGAAGACAGCCGATATCTGCCGCAAGTACGGCATCTCGGATGCGACCTTCTACAAGTACAAGGCGAAGTTCGGCGGCATGACGGTGTCGGACGCCCGGCGGCTGAAGACGCTGGAGGAGGAGAACTCGAAGCTGAAGCGCCTCCTGGCCGATGCAATGCTGGACAATGCCGCCCTGAAGGACCTGGCGACAAAAAACTTCTGACGCCCGACGCCAAACGGAAGGCCGTGCACCACGTGATGGAAGTGCATGGCCTGTCGGAGCGTCGGGCCTGCCGGCTGGCCGATCTCGATCGGTCCACCTTCCAGTATGAAAAACGCGATGGCGGTGACGAGAAGTTGCGCCAGAGGCTACGGGAGCTGGCCGGTGAACGCCGCCGGTTCGGCTATCGCAGGCTCGGCATCCTGCTGGACCGCGAGGGCCTCAGCGCCAATCACAAGAAGATCTACCGGATCTATGCCGAGGAGGGACTGGCCGTGAAACGACGACGTGGGCGAAAGCGGGCGACAGGCACACGTTCACCCATGCTCCTGCCGGAACAGGCGAATGAGCGATGGAGCCTGGACTTCGTATCGGACGCTCTCAGCGATGGCCGCCGGTTCCGCACGCTCTGCGTGGTCGACGACTTCACCCGGGAAGCCCTGGCCGTGGTCGTCGATGTCTCCCTGTCCGGCGTGCGGGTCGCCAGGGAACTGTCCAGGCTCATCACCCGGCGGGGTGCTCCGAAGATGATCGTCTCCGACAATGGCACGGAGCTGACCAGTCATGCGATCCTGAAATGGGTGCGCGAGGCCGGCATTGAGTGGCACTACATCGCGCCGGGAAAGCCGACACAGAACGCCTTCGTCGAGAGCTTCAACGGCCGGCTGCGCGACGAGTGCCTGAACGAGCATCTCTTCGACAGTCTCGGTGACGCCCGGCGCATCATCGAAGCCTGGCGGATAGACTACAACACGGTCCGGCCACACACATCACTCGGCGGCCTCAGCCCCGTAACCTACGAACGGCGGCTGCGCCGCCGAAGGCCCGGCTCGCTTGAGCCGCGGGGAAGCTCCACTCCCCGGGCCTTGACCACGCCATCAACAACAGAAAGAAAGGCGAACAGACTCTCCGAATGAACGGCCCGGATCACGGGGCTGGGTCA
>NZ_AWFE01000147.1:0-1280 GCF_003263315.1 Hyphomonas sp. GM-8P | reverse complement strand
ATGGGTGACAGATTGTACCGGACACATGGGTAACACTTCTCGCTTTGGCGGGAGGTTGAGATGCCATGGAAGGAACAATCAAAAATGGACGAGAGGCTACGCTTTGTTGCCCGCCGGCTTGAAGGCGAGTCGATGACGGATCTTTGCCGTGAGTTCGGGATTTCCCGGAAGACGGGCTACAAGATCTTTAATCGCTATAAGGAAGAAGGGCTGATCGCCCTGGAGGACCGTTCCCGTCGGCCCGTGCGGTACGCCAACCAGCTACCCGTCCCGATCGAACGGGCGATCATCGAGGCAAAGAAAGACAAGCCCAGCTGGGGTGCCCGCAAGATCCGGGAACTGCTGGTGCGTCGCCTGGCAGGGGATGTACGCATTCCGGCTCATTCGACCATTCATGCGGTTCTGGACCGTCACGGCCTGGTGAAGAAGGCTGGCCGGAAGCGCCAGAGGGCATTGGGAACCGCCCTGTCCGCCGGCTCGGTTCCCAATGCCCTCTGGTGTGTCGACTTCAAGGGCGAGTTCCGTCTCGGCAACCAGGCCTACTGTTACCCTCTGACGGTCACCGACCATGCCTCACGCTTCATCCTGGCCTGCGAGGCGCTTGAGGGCACAAAGGAGGCGCCCGTCATCGAAGCCTTCCATACCCTGTTCCGGGCGCGTGGCCTGCCGAAGGCCATACGCTCAGACAATGGCGTGCCGTTTGCCAGTCCCAACGGTCTTTACAATCTCTCGAAACTCTCGGTCTGGTGGCTGAGGCTCGGCATCGCCATCGAACGCATCAAGCCCGGACATCCGCAGCAGAACGGCCGGCATGAGCGTATGCACCTGACCCTCAAGCAGGAAACCACCCGGCCGGCTTCAGCCAATCCCCTCCAGCAGCAGGTCCGCTTCGATGACTTCGTCAGCGAGTACAACACAGAACGCCCTCATGAAGGGCTCGATATGGCAACGCCGGCAGAGGTCTACACACCCTCAGCCCGGATCTATGAAGGCCTGCCGGAGATCGATTATCCCTTCCATGATCGCGAGGTCCTGATCACAGCCTGTGGCCGGATCTGCATGCATCGGAAGAAAATCAACATCTCAACCGTGCTCGCCGGTCAGCGGGTCGGAATCAAGGAGGTCGATGACGGAATCTGGCTCGTCACCTTCATGCACTATGACCTCGGATACATTGACCTCGAGCAGAGAACCCTGCAGACCATCAACAACCCGTTCGGAGCGAATGTGTAACCTATCTCTCCGGTACAAAGTGTTACCTATGTCTCCGGGTCGGACAA
>NZ_AWFE01000146.1:0-1323 GCF_003263315.1 Hyphomonas sp. GM-8P | reverse complement strand
TGTTGAGGCGGAAAGCATTCGTCCGGTTACCAACAAAGGTGAAGTTGGAGATGATCGGGTTAGACTGTGGGGTCACCGACGAGGAAACACTCGAAGCTTCGGTGATGTTGTCGCCGCCGGCAGCACGCTGAACCACGATCGCATACTGGATATGGCCATTGTAGCCGTTGTCCGTGTCGATCGAGTCGTCGTCATTGCCTGTCAGGACAAGGTGCTTGATGTTCACACCGCCACCGAAGAACTCGACACCATCGTCGGAGTTGTTGTGAACCTGAACGTAGTTCACGTCCGTACCGGTGCCGACACCTGCGAAGGTGATGCCGTTCAGTTCGTTACCCAGCGTGTTGATCGCGTAACCAGCGTGCTTCACCAGCGTGTAGGCCAGCGAGCCACTGTCGTCAGCAGCGTCACCACCACCGTAAACGGCTTCCGGGCTGGTCACACCTTCAACGATGTTTTCACACTGCGCCGAACCCGGCGTCGCGGCATCGCGGCAGCGGTTGATCGGGGCGCTTCCGAGGATCACAAGACCGCCCCATTCGCCGATGGCATTTTCCGGATCGACCTGGCTGTCTGTCACGTCAGCTTCCGAGGTGAAGACAACCGGGTTGGCAGCGGTACCGTTCGAGAAGATCTGCGAACCACGGTTCACCACGACATAGTCGTCACCCTCATTGCCGAACAGCGTCACGCCGGACTCGATGGTGAGAGAGGCAGGGACACCGCCGGTTGCAGTTCCATCGGGGCCCGTATCAACACCGACGTCCACGCGGCCAGAGATCTCATAGTAATTGCCGCGCGTCAGGCGGATATCCGAAGAGATCTGACCGGACAGACGGCAAACCGTCGTGCCTTGGATGTCGAAGCCGGAGTCGGTCGTGCCGGTTGGGCAGGTCGGTTCCGGGAACAGGGCGAAGGTCCAGCCTGCGGCCCAGTTGTTCGTTACGGTTTCGGTCGGACCGAAGGCACCGATGTAGGAGGTTGGCTCGAAGAAACTCGACACAGTCGATGCATCGAACGGCGTCACGCCAAGCTCAGCCGGCCCCGGGAACAGGACGGATGCGAGCGTGTCAGTGACCATCGCATTGTTCGCGTCTGCCGCGACCGCACCTTGAGCGGCTGCCGCATCGGAGTTGGCCGTCGCAAGGCCGCCGTCGCAATCGAACAGGACAGAGTTGAATGTCGGGTCTTCGCCAGCCTGGAAACCTGCCACGCCGTTACCAGCGCTCGGTTCAAAGCGGAAGCATTCCTGACCGTAGTTCACCACGCCGTTCATGTAACGGCCGATGGTGCCTGTGTTGAGGCGGAAAGCATTCGTCCGGT
>NZ_AWFE01000145.1:0-1324 GCF_003263315.1 Hyphomonas sp. GM-8P | reverse complement strand
TGAACCGCCCCGGGTTTGCCGGAGGCTCTGTTCTTTGAGAGAGTGGAGCCATGACAGAGCAACCAAGACAAGGCCGGTACTCGCCGGAAGTGCGGGAGCGTGCGGTTCGAATGGTGATGGATCATCGCCACGAACATCCATCGCAATGGGCAGCGATCGTTTCGATTGCGGCTAAGATCGGATGCAGTGCGCAGACACTGCACAACTGGGTCGTGCAGGCCGAGCGGGATGCCGGCAAGCGGGCGGGGCCCAGCACAGAAGAGCGCGAACGGATCAAGGCGCTGGAGCGAGAGAACCGGGAGCTTCGCCAGGCCAATGAGATCCTTCGCAAGGCCAGCGCTTATTTCGCACAGGCGGAGCTCGACCGCCGGTCGAAGACATGATCGCATTCATTGACGAAAACCGCGATCAGTATGGGGTCGAGCCGATCTGTCGGGTATTGCCGATCGCCCCGTCCAGCTACTACGAGCATGCAAGGCGCAGGCGCCAGCCGGAGACGGCACCGGCGCGTGTCCGGCGCGATGCCATCCTGCGACCCGAGATCAAGCGGGTGTGGGAAGAGAACCACGAGGTGTACGGGGCCGAGAAAGTCTGGCGCCAGATGCTGCGGGAAGGCTTCGGGGTCGCTCGCTGCACGGTCGAGCGGCTGATGAAGGAATTGGGCCTTCAGGGTGTCCGGCGAGGCAAACAGGTGCGCACAACCGTCCCGGATAAATCAGCGCCATGCCCGCGTGACAAGGTGAACCGGAACTTCCAGCCGCCAGCGCCGAACCGCCTCTGGGTGAGCGATTTCACCTACGTTTCGACCTGGACCGGATTTGTCTATGTGGCCTTCATTATCGATGCCTTCGCCCGCCGCATTGTTGGCTGGCGGGTCAGCCGCACAGCACATGCGAGCTTCGTCCTCGATGCGCTCGAACAGGCCCTTCATGCCCGAAGGCCTGTCTCCGGCAGCGGCCTGGTGCATCATTCCGATCGCGGCAGTCAATATGTGTCCATAAAGTACACCGAGCGACTTGCCGAAGCAGGCCTCGAACCTTCCGTCGGCAGCGTCGGGGACTCCTACGACAATGCCCTCGCTGAGACGATCAATGGTCTGTACAAGGCTGAAGTCATCCATCGAAAGGGGCCATGGAAGTCGATGGATGCCGTCGAATATGCGACCCTCACCTGGGTGGACTGGTTCAATAACCGCAGACTCCTTGGGTCGGTCGGACATATTCCTCCGGCAGAAGCCGAAGCCAACTACTATGCAGCCCTGAAGGAAATCGCTATCGCTGCATGACCCTAACCGAATTGCCTCCGGGGTTACCGGGGCGGTTCA
>NZ_AWFE01000144.1:0-1325 GCF_003263315.1 Hyphomonas sp. GM-8P | reverse complement strand
ACCAGACATGGCCTTTATGCGCAGGCCTTAGAGGTGGCTCGGTTTGTCTGAACAGATCCCGGTCAGTCTATAAGTGGATTTCTGCCCTTTGGGTTATGCCGCAACCGGGATTGGCTGCAGCGCGTTGAAGTAGGCCTGATCTGGCGTTTGCCGGTCAAGCGATGAGTGGGGCCTCTTTGCATTGTAAAAGGAAAGATACCGGCCGATCCCGGCGCGGGCATCCGGCACGCTGGCATAGGCTCGGAGGTAGATCTCCTCGTATTTGATCGATCGCCAGAGCCGCTCGACAAAGACATTGTCCTTCCAGGCGCCGCGGCCGTCCATGCTGATCTCGATGCCGTGGTCTTTCAGGACCTTCGTGAACGCGATCGATGTGAACTGGCTTCCCTGATCGCTGTTGAAGATCTCGGGGCAGCCATACCGGGCGACGGCTTCTTCGACGGCCTCGATACAGAAGCCCACGTCCATCGTGATCGACAGCCGCCAGGCAAGCACTCTCCGGCTGAACCAGTCGACGACGGCGACGAGGTACACAAAGCCCCTCGCCATGGGCACGTAGGTGATGTCGATCGCCCAGACCTGGTTCGGCCGGGTCACCGCCAGCTTGCGCAGGAGGTAGGGATAGATCTTGTGGCCTGGCTCAGGCTTCGACGTATTGGGCTTGCGGTAGAGCGCCTCGATGCCCATCCGCTTCATCAGTGTAGAGACGTGAAGCCGCCCCACGTGCATGCCCTCCCCAGCCAGCAAGTCCCGCAGCATCCGGCTGCCCGCAAACGGGTAGTCGAGGTGCAACTGGTCGATCCGCAGCATCAGCGCCAGGTCCGTCTCGGGCACCTCGCGCGGGAGATAGTAGACGCTGCCCCGGCTGATGCCGAGCAGCGCCGCCTGACGCTTCACAGAAAGCTTGTGTTTCCGGTTGATCATTTCTTTGCGCCCGGCAACAGGCCTGCCTTGCCGAGCGCTCCGGACAAAAAATCATTCTCCAGTGCCAGCTGGCCGATCTTGGCATGAAGCTCCTTCAGATCGACGGCAGGGGTTTCTTCTTTCGGCGGATCGCCAAAGACCCCGGTCGCCCCTTCCAGGAGCTGGTCTTTCCATTGCTTGATCTGGTTGGGATGAACATCGAACTGCTGCGCAAGCTCGGCGAGGGTCTGTTCACCGCGGACAGCGGCGAGGGCCACCTTCGCTTTAAAAGCCGGACTGTGATTCCGGCGCGGTCGTCTGGGCATGGTCGTCTCCTGTGCTCGGCAAAATAGCCGATCTGCAGGCAGAAATCTCACCTAACCAACCTGTTCAGTAACCGTCCGGTCTCCCCGCCCTTGCGG
>NZ_AWFE01000143.1:0-1330 GCF_003263315.1 Hyphomonas sp. GM-8P | reverse complement strand
CAGAGAATAGCGCAAGGCTTGATTGTCCTTCGGCGAACGCCCGGAAGATGCCCTGCAAGGTCATATTGCCAATTACGATATTAGGGTCTGGCAACGGGTCAGGGATGTAATCCGACTTTGCCTTTTTTGCCTCGGCAATGTCCTTTTCCCGGGCTGCATGTTCGAGTGCCAGCTGTGCCCTGTATTCGTGGACACCTCTCGCGGCATACCGATCCACCGTGGACTTTCGCTCGCCTGATGCGGCAACCGTCAAGATACATAGGGACAAAGGGCGTCTCTGACGCTGGGCAAACTCGACATCGAAATGGTTCTGTACCGAGAAGGAAGCAACAGCCAGAACTGAAGCCGCCGCCAGCGCCGGTGGACATTTCGTGCCGTCGGCTATGTCTCGCGCCGCACGCGCCATCATAGGGGGCAAGGCATCCAGTGGAAACGTGGCAGGGGTCCCTTCATCGGTGTCGATTGGTTCTGGATCCGGCCATTGGTGTTTACTGCCAGCATCCGATCCATTGCGGATTTGCGTGCCGCCAAAATTGCGTTCGAGGTTAGCTGCAGCAGATAGCCTGTAAGCATCAATCATCTTTGCGCTCCCTCCATTGCTGGGCAGAGCGCAAGCGTTCTTCTGGTGACGTATCGATGAGCCCAAGCTCATCGTCATCAACAAGCCCGACCAACTGCAGGCTGATGGCTTTCAGGGAAGCCCGTAGCCGGTTCGGAAAAGCCGGATCCTGGCGAAGTTCAAACAACAGCCCGATAGGCGGACCAAGCCATTCGCGGAGTCGGAAATAACCAGGAGAGTATTTGCTCATGACGCGCCTCCCACACTGGCCCGCAAATTGATGCCCGCCGCATCAAGAAAGCGCTCCACGGCCTCGACAGAGCGGCACACGGCATAAGCGCCGCCTGCGGTGGTGAATTGGTCCGCCCACGCCTTCTGGGCTGCTGACTGGCTGCCGCCTTTCGCCTTCAGTTCAATCGCGATACAGCGGCCTGCCCAGATAATGATAATGTCCGCAACACCTGGGACGACACCTTCAGCTTTGAGGCGGGCGGCAGTACGCGGGGCGCGGTAGCCGCCGTTCGGTGTGTGCCAAAAGACGGCCTCGTGCGGCGTAAGGGCAAGGCGAAGGTATTCCACCACGGCCTTCTGGAGCGCGGACTCAGGTTGCTTAGTCATGATCAGCCCCCACGCTCAGCCCTGCATGCTCGGCTATGAGCAGCGCAAGGGACGGTGAACGTACGCCAAAGCCCTGTACGTAGCGGACGGCTGCAAGGCGGGGTGTTTGAGGTTGCATCGCCGCCCAGTGAAACAGGCTGAGCTGGCGTTGCA
>NZ_AWFE01000142.1:0-1362 GCF_003263315.1 Hyphomonas sp. GM-8P | reverse complement strand
TTGCCGAAACGCTCGCGACCTTCGTGCATTACTTCCTGACGGTGACCCCGCCGGTCCCTGCGAACCAGGTGGAGGCCGCCCGAGCAAAGGGCGATCTTCGGTTCGATCTGTTCGTGCGGCAGGTCGCCGAAGCCCTCCGCTCCGGCCAGCGCATTCTCCAGAATGCCGTCGAGGACGTAACCGCGGAAGCGGCCAGCTTCGAAAGCGATACTGGATCTTTGACTGAGAAGCGGGCCGATGCGTGACGCCGCAAGTCTCGCACGCACCCGCGCCATGCTGGTGACGGCGCTCGGAGACGAGATCGTCGCGGCGCTGGAGGATCCCGCCGTGGTCGAGATCATGATCAATCCCGATGGAAGGCTCTGGGTCGAACGGCATGGAAGCGGACGGGCCGAGACCGGCTTGGTTTCTCCCGCCGACACCGAGCGCGTCATCCGCCTGGTTGCCAGCCATATGGGACGGCGCGCGGATGCGGCTTCGCCTATCGTGTCGGCCGAACTGCCGATCGGCGGCGAACGGTTCGAGGGCGTGTTGCCGCCGGTTGCGCCGGGGCCATGTTTCTCGATCCGCAAGCCCGCGAGCCGGGTGATCGGATTGGACGACTATGTGACATCCGGCGTCATGGCAGCCCATCATGCCGAGGCCCTGCGCCGGGCAGTGTTGGAGCGCGAGAACATTCTCGTGGTCGGCGGTACGGGCTCCGGCAAGACGACGCTCGCCAATGCGCTCCTGGCCGAGATCGCCGGGACCGGCGACCGGCTCGTCATCCTTGAAGACACGCGGGAGCTTGTTTCGGCAGCGGAGGATTCCGTGCAGCTGCGGACGCAGCCGGGATCGGTCTCGCTGGCAGATCTTGTCCGTTCGACCCTGCGCCTCCGTCCCGACCGGATCATCATCGGCGAGGTCCGCGGCGCCGAAGCGCTCGACATGCTGAAGGCCTGGAATACCGGCCATCCGGGCGGGATCGCGACCCTGCACGCAAACTCAGCCCTCGGCGGCCTCTCCCGGCTCGAGCAGCTGATCGGCGAGGCATCCGCTCAGGTTCCGCATGATCTGATCGCCGAAACGATCGATTGCGTCGTCTACATCTCGCGGCGCGCCGGCCGGCACCGGGTCGAGACGGTTGCGCGAATGAATGGCCTCGGACGCGGCGGATACGACCTCAGCCCTGTCCAGCCGGACCTGCAGCTCGTCCTGCCGAGCCTGCCTTTTTCTGAACCGCTTCTCTCAACCGCACCTGAAAGGACACCACCCCAATGAACAGAGACATGATCAAGGGCTTCAGCCTGAGTTTGCTTGTCGCGGCAATTGCCTTCCCCGCCCATGCGGCCGGCTCCGGCATGCCCTGGGAAGCCCCGCTGC
>NZ_AWFE01000141.1:0-1365 GCF_003263315.1 Hyphomonas sp. GM-8P | reverse complement strand
TTGCCGAAACGCTCGCGACCTTCGTGCATTATTTCCTGACGGTGACGCCGCCGGTGCCGGCCAACCAGGTCGAGGCCGCCCGGGCCAAGGGCGACATGCGGTTTGACCTCTTTGTGAGGCAGGTCGCGGAGGCCCTCAGGTCGGGCCAGCGCATTCTTCAGAATGCCGTTGAGGATGTGACAGCGGACGCGGCCAGTCTTGAGCGCGAGCCCGAACATATGGGCGAGATGCGGACCGATGCGTGACGTACAAAGCCAGACACGTACCCGCGCCATGCTGATAACGGCATTGGGGAGCGAGATTGTTGCAGCGCTGGACGACCCCGCCGTTGTCGAAATCATGATCAATCCCGACGGCAGGCTCTGGATCGAGCGGCATGGGTCTGGCCGATCCGAATCCGGCCTGGTTGTCACCGCTGGCGATGTCGAACGCGTCATCCGGCTGGTCGCAAGCCATATGGGCCGGCGCGTCGACGCAGCGTCGCCCATCGTGTCAGCAGAGCTGCCAATGGGCGGAGAGCGGTTCGAAGGCGTCCTGCCGCCGGTGGCGCCGGGGCCTTGTTTCTCGATCCGCAAACCAGCGGGACGGGTGGTCGCTTTGGGTGAGTATGTCGCCTCCGGCGTAATGGCACCTCATCACGCCGAAGCCTTGCGGTTGGCGGTCAGGACCCGCGAGAACATTCTCGTCGTCGGCGGCACGGGCTCGGGCAAGACGACGCTTGCCAATGCCCTGCTGGCCGAGATTGCCCGCACTGGGGACCGGCTTGTGATCCTGGAAGATACGCGCGAACTTGTTTCGACAGCCCGCGACTCTGTCCAGCTGCGCACTCAGCCCGGATCAGTAACTCTTGCAGACCTTGTCCGCTCGACCCTGCGCCTCAGGCCAGACCGGATCATTATCGGTGAAGTGCGCGGCGCCGAGGCGCTCGACATGCTGAAGGCCTGGAATACCGGCCATCCGGGCGGCATCGCCACCCTGCATGCCAACTCGGCCCTGGGCGGACTCTCCCGGCTCGAACAGCTGATTGGCGAGACCTCGGCGCAGGTGCCGCACGACCTCATCGCAGAAACAATCGACTGCGTCGTCTACATCTCCCGGCGCGCCGGGGTTCACCGCGTCGAGACAGTCGCGCGCATGAACGGGCTCGGGCGTCAGGGCTATGACCTGATCCCCGTCCAGCCGGACCTGCAGCTCGTCCTGCCGAGCCTGCCCTTTTCCGAACCGCTTCTCTCCACCGCTCCAGAAAGGACACCACCCCAATGAAATACAGACTGATCAAAGCCCTGAGCCTGACGGCTTTTGCCGTCGCGCTCACCTTCCCGGCCCATGCGGCTGGCTCCGGCATGCCCTGGGAAGCCCCGCTGC
>NZ_AWFE01000140.1:0-1380 GCF_003263315.1 Hyphomonas sp. GM-8P | reverse complement strand
TGATGGTGTGGACACCCCCAACCTCCGCAAGCAGTCTGCGGATCATGGTCACTATCAATGAGGAGAAAGGGAACGGGATGTCCAACTATACAGTGGGAATAGATATCGCCAAACGCGTGTTCCAGGTGCACGTTGTGGATGCTAACGGTGAGGTCCAGGCAGCGAGGAAGTTGCGCAGATCTGAGTTTCTCGGCTTTCTTTCAAAGCTTCCACCCAGCCTTATCGGAATGGAATCCTGCTCTTCCGCGCATCACTGGGCGAGAGAACTTTCGGCCATGGGACATGAAGTGAAGCTCATGAACCCGATGTATGTGAAACCGTACATCAAGCGCGGAAAAAATGACGCGGTGGACGCTGAAGCCATATGCGAAGCGGTCACCAGACCCACAATGCGGTTCGTCCCGATCAAGTCCGTCGATCAGCAATCAGTTCTCATGGTTCATAGAACGCGATCGCTGTTGATCAAGCAGCGCACGATGTTGGTGAATGCCCTGCGGGGCCACCTCGCAGAGCTTGGTATCGTGGCGCCAGTCGGGATCGAGCGGATTGCAGAGCTCGTCGACCGCGTCACTGGACGCGAAGGCGACGAGGTCGGCATTCCGCCGCTCGTTCGGTCCCTGGTGGAGGTGTTTGCACAGCAGATCAGCACGATAACGGAAGAGGTCAGAGCACTGGAAAAGAGCCTTCGAAGCTGGCACCGAACGAGTGAAGCCAGCCAAAGGCTGGCGACGATCCCTGGCGTTGGAGAGATCACCGCAACAGCGCTTGCTGCCACGGTTCCAGATCCATCCTACTTTCAATCGGGACGAGCTTTTGCCGCATGGTTGGGTCTGACGCCCCGATCAAATTCGTCAGGTGGAAAGGAACGAAACGGGCGAATAACGAAAGCCGGCGACCGGCACTTGCGGACGTTATTGGTGCTCGGGGCGACTAGCGTCATTCGAAGAGTCCGAGCAGGACAGCCCACACCAATCTATAGCTGGGTGAACAGGCTTCTGGATAAGAAGCCTGCGCGGCTCGCGTCAGTGGCACTGGCAAACAAGTTGGCAAGAATAGCGTGGGCAGTCATGGCGAGAGGTACTGACTATCAGCCTCAGCGAGCCGCCTTAGCTTTGTAAGAAAGACGAGAAACGGATTTATAGGATCGGGAGAGCGTGCACCGTGAAATGATGAATACCGGTACCAGCCGGGGATCAGGACAACCCGTTCGCGTAGCAGCATCTATGTATGCGCAATTTTGATAGGGACCATGATCCGCGGACTTCATCAGGGCCCGCAGCCGGACTTGCTGCAACCACAAAGGCCGGACACATGAGAGCACTGAACCGGTGTGAGATTATTTTGCGAATGCGGGCTTGACCGCGGGGGTGTCCACACATG
>NZ_AWFE01000139.1:0-1398 GCF_003263315.1 Hyphomonas sp. GM-8P | reverse complement strand
GACACTATGAAGGCTTCGAAGGCGCGAGCCTGTCGGAATACGCCTCGTTCGAAACCGTATGCGCATTGGCCGAATTCATCACCGAGCATGGCCGCCTTGCTGCGAAGGTCTACGGATACTTTGGAAACGACCTCGATGAGGCCCGCGCCGCCTTCGAGGATTATGCCGGTGAATACCGCTCCTCAGCCGACTTCGCAGAGGAACTGGTCCGAGAGTCCGGCACCGAAATCCCGTCCTCCCTCGAATACTACATCGACTGGCAGGCGCTGGCCCGCGACATGGCCCTGAACGGCGAAATCCTCGTCTTCCAGACCGGCTTCGATGAAGTCCATATCTTCTGGACACGGTGAGGAGGCGACCATGACCTTCACCGAACGTTTCGGCTCATTCGTCTGCCCCGGTGACACAATCACCTGCGAGGCAGGCGGCTTCACCATCATGGCAGCAATAGTCCTGGACGATTGTCCAGATGCACCCGACCAACGGCAGGACGGATTCTGGCCTTCGCTTTACATCAATGATCCGGGATTTATCGGCCCCGGTAACGGATTCCGCGAGCGGTTCGCCAAGGCACAGGCCGAAGCAGAAACCGTCATGGAGGGCTGGCGAAAAGGCGACTGGTTCTATTGCGGTATTGTGCTGTCCGTCGCGCTGGAAGGCGTGACGCTGGACACTCACGCCGCAAGCCTCTGGGGCGTTGAGGCGAACTATCCGGGATCGGATAATGCCTACCTGACCGAGGTCGCCAATGACCTCCTACCAGAGGCGCTGGACACGGCCCGCGCCGTGCTGGCGCGCCTCCGCGCAATTCCAGCGGGCGAGGCACGGGTATGAGTCGCGCCCTCACGGAGAGCGAACGGATTCTGGGGTCGCGCCCGGAGATGACGCTGGTCGTCGAGGACGACCGCGTTGTCGAAATCTTGGTCGCGGGGCGCGCACCGCGCATTGCCATCCGAGACTATGACTGGGGCCGGACAGACCCGGCCCCCGCCTTCGACCGGGAAGGCTTTCCCTATTCCGATATTCACTGGAGCGGCCCGGCATGGGCGCTTGGCCTCTCCCTTTACCCGCCAGAAAAGGAGACCCCGATGGCACAGCCCGACCTCAAACACATTCCGCTCGATCAGCTGAGCGTCTCCAAACTCAACATGCGCCACGGGCGCAAGAAGCCGGACGTGTCCGACATATTGCCGTCCATCCGCGAGAAAGGCATCCGCCAGACGCTGCTCGTCCGCCGCGAAGGCGACGGCTACGGCGTCATCGCAGGGCGCCGCCGCTACTTCGCGGTGATCGAACTCGCGAAGGAGACCGGCACCAATCCGCTCGTCCCGTGCGCCGTGATGAGCGAGGAGGATGCGACCTCCGCTATCGAGGCGTCCATCATCGAAAATGTCGCCC
>NZ_AWFE01000138.1:0-137501 GCF_003263315.1 Hyphomonas sp. GM-8P | reverse complement strand
TGCTGATCGAATGGCGCGAAAGCGACGACCGCGTTTACATGAACGGTCCGGTCGAACTGGAATCGGATATCGGAGGTAGTCAGATTCGGCGCCAAACCATCCGCACATCAGGCATTTTTTCTTCGTTCCGCTGGCCATCCGTGAGTTCCACCTGTTCGAACCCGAATCGAACATAGAAGGCGCGTGCCGTGTTATTGCGCTGGAATGTCCAGAGCTGCAGAGTGCTGGAAGCCGCTTGGACCCGGCGCAGCAATTGCGAGCCGGTACCGTCTCGCCAGGCATTTGGTGCCACATAAAGGTGATTCAGCCAGCCATCCGCATACGCGACGAACCCGGCCACCTGGCCCAACTTGTCAGCGACGATAACGGTCTGGCTGGGTAAGACCTGGTCGTGGAAGAATTCGAGGACTTCGTGTGGTGAATGGATGACGGGCAGCCAAGGCATTGCCGCTGCACGCGAAGCCCTGTGAAGCCTTGCAATGGCCGGCGCATCTGACACGGACGCTTGTCTGAACAGCAATGAATTTGCCTCGCCTGAACTGGCGATACTGTAGTCTCTTTTTGTGCTTCCTAGAGCCCCTAACTGGTCGAATACCTTGATTCCCGACCCATCCGGCGCGATGTGCGCTGCACGAGAACGCCATGACGGACCCGAAAGCCCCCTCCAGCCCGACGCTTATTACGCTCGGATGCCGCCTCAACTCTTATGAGTCCGAGGTGATGCGCGGCCATGCGGCTGATGCAGGCCTCTCTGATGCGGTGATCGTCAACACCTGCGCGGTGACGGGGGAGGCGGTGCGCTCCGCCCGGCAGGCCATCCGCCGTGCGGCGAAGGATCATCCGGGCGCACCCATTCTCGTGACCGGCTGCGCTGCCCAGATCGACCCCGACATGTTCGCCAAGATGCCGGAAGTCACTCGTGTGATCGGCAATCATGAGAAGATGAAGGCCGAGACCTGGAAGCCGGTAGACCTGCTCGGCGGGCACGAGAAAGTCCGCGTCAACGACATCATGTCGGTGAAGGAAACCGCCGCCCACCTGATCGACGGTATGGACGGGCGCGCGCGGGCCTATGTTCAGGTCCAGAATGGCTGCGACCACCGCTGCACCTTCTGCATCATCCCTTATGGCCGCGGGAATTCCCGCTCTGTCCCGGCGGGTGAAGTGGTGGACCAGGTCCGCCGCCTCGTGGAGACGGGCCATTACGAAGTCGTGCTGACAGGCGTGGACCTGACGAGCTGGGGCGCGGACCTTCCGGGCACGCCGCAGCTCGGCAATCTGGTCCAGCGCATTCTGAAGCTGGTGCCGGAGCTGAAACAGCTGCGCATTTCCTCCATCGACGCCATCGAGATTGATGACGCCCTGTTCGAGGCGATAGGCGAGCCGCGCCTTGCACCCTTCATGCACCTGTCGCTTCAGCATGGGGACAATCTCATCCTGAAGCGGATGAAGCGCCGCCATTCGCGCGATGATGCGATCGCGCTGGCAGAGCGGCTTCGCAGCTTGCGTCCGGATATCGCACTCGGTGCGGACATTATCGCTGGGTTTCCTACAGAGACTGAGGCTCATTTCGAGAACTCGGTCCGTCTTGTGGACGATTGCGGCCTCGCCTTCCTGCACGTCTTTCCCTACAGCCCGCGCCCCGGCACGCCGGCCGCCCGGATGCCACAGCTGGAGAAGGCCGTTATCAAGGAGCGCGCCGCGCGGCTGCGGGAAGCGGGCGAAAACGCCCTCAAAACCCACTTTTCGCGCCATATTGGGGAAATGCGGGAGGCTTTGGTCGAGCGAGAGACCGCGGCTCGCCTGGCGGACTTCACCCCGGTAAAACTGTCGCGCGACCCCGGCCAAGCTGGACGGCCCGTGCGGGCCCATATAACCGGGCATGACGGCAGGCAGCTGATCGGAGAAATAGACGCATGATCCTCTGGTTCGGGAAGAAAAAGAAAAACGAGGAGATGCAGGCGGCCGGTGCGGAGATGGCGTCGCCGGAGCTGTCGGCGGAAGAGATCGCCGCGAAAGAAGCTGTCGAAGCCGAAGCGGCGAAGGCCGCTGCCGAAAAGGAAGAAATCGAACGCATCGTCGCCGAGGCCAACAAGGCCTGGGAAGAGCGTCAGGCCCGCGAAGCCGCCGAGGCCGCCGCTGAAGCAAACCGTCTCGAAGAGGAGGCCCGCCGGGCAGAGGAGGCTGCGGCTGCGGCAGATGCCGAAGAAGCCGCCCGTCTGGCTGAAGAGGTCGAGAAAGCCCGCAAGGCGCGGGAAGAACGCGCAGCCCAGCAGGCCAAGGCTGAGGCCGAGCTGAAACTGCTGGCCGACCGGCGCGAGGCGGAACGCCTTCGCGCCGAAGCCGAGGCCGCCGCCCGCGCGGCCATGGAGGCGGAAGCTAACAATCCGGGCTTCGTCGCCAAACTGGGGCAGGGCCTGTCGCGCTCCTCCTCCCGTCTGACGGAAGGCCTCGCCGCGCTTGGCCGCCGAAAACTCGATGACGACACGATTGAGGAGCTGGAAGACCTTCTGATCACGTCCGATCTCGGCTCCAAAGTCGCGGCCCGGGTGACGAAAAACCTCGCAAAAGAGCGGTTTGACCGCGAAATCAGCCCCGAAGAAATCAAACTCGCTCTCGCCAGCGAAATTTCGGACGTGTTGAAGCCGCGCGAAAAGATTGTCGATTTCTCCGAAGGCTCCAGCCCGCGCATCGTGCTGTTCGTGGGCGTCAACGGTTCCGGCAAGACGACGACGATTGGCAAGATCGCCTCGAAACTGAAAGAGCAGGGCGCGAAGGCCTTGCTGGTGGCGGGCGACACGTTCCGCGCCGCCGCGATTGAGCAACTGACCGTCTGGGGCGACCGGGCCGGGATACCGGTCATGTCCAAGCCGACTGGCGCCGATGCGGCGGGCCTTGTCTATGAGGCCATCGAAAAGGCGAAGGCGGACGATCTGGATCTCGTCCTGATCGACACCGCCGGACGCTTGCAGAACAAGACCGAGCTGATGTCGGAGCTCGAAAAAGTCGTCCGTGTCATCAAGAAGCTGGACCCGACGGCGCCGCACGATGTGATCCTCGTCCTTGATGCGACAGTTGGCCAGAACGCGCTCAGCCAGGTCGAGGCCTTCCGGAATACGGCCGGCGTGACGGGGCTCGTGATGACGAAGCTTGACGGAACGGCGAAAGGCGGCGTTCTGGTTGCGATCGCCGAGGCGTATGACCTGCCGATCCACTTCATCGGCATAGGTGAAAAGGCAGAAGACCTCCGCCCATTCAGTGCGGAGGCCTTCTCGAAAGCCCTCGTGGGGGTCAGCACCTAAGCGATTTATTCTGCTGCTTCGGCGGATTCAGCCTCATCATCGAATATCTCCTCAATGCTGCGCCCGAACAGGCGGGCAATGGCGAAGGCCAGCGGCAGGGACGGGTCATACTTCCCGGTTTCGATGGCGTTGACGGACTGGCGGGATACATCGAGCCGGTCGGCCAGTTCAGCCTGGCTCCATCCTTTTTCCGTACGTAGAATGCGGAGAATGTTCTTCATACCCAGCTTTACACCGTCCGGCCAAAACATTCCGGCAGGCGCGCCAGGCCGAAGGCAAAGAAGAATACCGGTCCGAACCAGAACACCTCGATGTCGCCGATCACGTCGAAAATCTGCAGGAAACCGACCAGAAACAGGAGGCCGGAGGTGATGAGGCCCGCATCCCGCAACGCTTTCAGATACCGCATGCGCGTATATTCATCCGTTTCATCGGTCTGGCGACGGATGGCGTAAAGGACGATGAAGAGCGGCAAGGTCGCGGCAATCGCGCAAGCGGCATTCAGCCAGTCCGGCGCCTTGTCATCATCGATCAGAAATTTCGTACCGAGAATGATCGCCACGTATACGGCCATCATCGGCCAGAACAGGAAACGATATCGGCGGTTTGCTGTGCGGAATCCGCGGGGCTGGGCCATGAGAGAGCTCCTATTGTCAAGTTACCCTGACAATATGACAAGCAAGCTGGCGATTATGTACTTGACACACCACACCGAGATTCCTAAATATGAATCAAGGAGTTAGGCCATGTCCATTCTTTCCAAGCCCTACTTTCACGACGAAGCCGCTGCTTTTGAGCACATTGAGTCCATTCTCTGGGCCAATGGCAGGGTTTGCCCGCACTGTGGAACGGTGGACAATTCCTACCCGCTGAAAGGCGTTCGCTCTAAGCCGAGCCGTAAGAGCCCGGAAGGTGTGGAGCGCCACGGCCTTTACAAGTGTGGTGACTGCCGGAAGCAATTCACGGTTCGCAAGGGCACGATCTTCGAGGAAAGCCACCTGCCGATGCACAAGTGGCTTCAGGCCATCTACCTCCTTTGCGCCAGCAAGAAGGGCTTCAGTGCCCACCAGATGCACCGCGTTCTGGAAGTGCAGTACAAAACGGCATGGTTCCTCTGCCATCGCATCCGCGAGGCAATGCGCTCCGGTGAGCTCGCCCCGATGGGCGGTGGCGGTGGCGACGTTGAAGTCGATGAAACCTTCATTGGCGTGGACAAGGATGCCAATACGGACGTGAAGGCCCCCAACTGGGTCCAGCGTAACAAGGTTCTTACGCTTGTGGACCGCACGACCGGCCAGGCACGCAGCGTCGTGATCAACGACCTGAAGGCTTCTACGATCCTGCCGATTGTGCAGGCCAACGTTGCCAAAGAGGCCCGCATCCTGACGGACGAAGCCCCACGCCTGAAAGTCGTCGGCAACAAGTTCCGCAAGCACGAGAGCGTAAACCATAGCGCCAAGGAATACGTCAGCCTCACGGATCGCACGATCCACACGAACACGGTGGAAGGCTACTACAGCATCTTCAAGCGCGGCATGAAGGGCGTGTACCAGCACTGCGGTAAGCAGCACCTGCACCGCTATCTGGCTGAGTTCGATTTCCGTTATAACAACCGTTCCGTAGTCGGAGTGGAAGACTTGCACCGCGCGACCATTGCGTTGCGGGGTGTCACCGGAAAGCGGCTAAAGTATCGACCGCAAGAATGTTGCTGAAAGAATGATTGTAAGTGACCGATCTGTCCGGAATATTCGCGGCAAATACAAAACATTCGACGAGTCAAGCCCTAAATGGTATGATTCGCACATGAGCTTTGATCCTGATCGGCTTCAATATGCAGTGCCGCGCAGCGACTGGAGACAGCGCTTTCGCGAATTAGTCCTGTACATCTGCAAGAAATGCGAAAATCAAGAATATTTCGGCGCTACTAAGCTAAACAAAATTCTCTATTACAGCGACTTCGCTGCTTACCAGAGACTGGAACTTCCAATAACTGGAGCGGCTTACCGCAAACTGAAATTTGGACCAGCTCCTGAGGCAATGGTGCCAATTCGTGATGAAATGATTGAGAACGGATTGGTTCGTATTGATGAACGAAACTATCCAAGTAATCGCAATGAGAAGCGGCTCATCGCGCTCCGGGAGCCTGACGTATCCTTGTTCATCAGGGCAGAGATCGAGATCGTTGACGAGATCATTGAAAAGTTCAAACACAAAAATGGAACTGAAGTTTCCGACCTGAGCCACGATATTCGTTGGAAGACGGTCGAAATGAATACACTCATGCCATATGACATGGTGTGGCTATCGGACGAGCCGGTTACTCAAGAAGACATAAAACGAACGAGAGAATTGGCGAAACAGTATGGCTGGGCATAGGCCGAGCGGTTGGGAGATTATTGAAGAAGAATCTTTCCAAATCGGGGTGGCCGGACTTGGTGGATCTCGGTTTGTTGATGAGGCTCTGCAATCACTTACAGCGTCACTCCTTAGCAATCCGCTTGGGTTTCCAGAGATTCCGGGTTTCCCTGACATTAGAATTGCGAAAACCAATGTTGTCATCAGCGTCGTGTTAATTCCGGCTCTGGTTGTGCGTTTCAGAGTGGATGATCGGCAGCGGAAAGTGTTTCTGTTGCACATCGAGCGTCGCGATCCTGACGATATCAGGGATGAATTTGATGACTAAGCAACCTAGCCAACTTGATAAGTTCAAAGAAGCTGCCCGCGAAGCCGAGGCGGACATGGACGAAAAGTCTTTCGACCAGGCACTAGGCAAGCTGGCGAAGTCTGAGAAACCCGAGCGTTCACCGCGGATCAACGATAAGCATGCTAAGAAGAAAAGTCAGAAGTCTTAGCGGTCCGACCTAGGAGGTTTGTTTTGGACGTTTTCCGGATCAGTAAGCGCGACATTGCTATGTACAACGGCGGCTTCTGGACTGGTCTCGCTGCTGGTGTCATCGCGGTTAGTGGGTTCGTCATCCTCTTCGGCGTCGTCTCTATCGGTTGAGAGTTGCTCAGCTACTTCGGCTTGGGCCACAGCTTCGGTCCACATGAGGTTTATTTCAGTCCGATTGATCGTCATTAGAGATCCGCCCGAACACCGCTGAAGTAGCAGCATGAGAAAAATCATCAGCGCCACATAGGTGTACTGGCCATTGCGCGCTCTTCTTATAACGGCCCCCAATTCCGGGGAGATCTCTGCAACCGCGTCAATCAGCTCTGGTTCATCAAGCTTTCCGCGCTTGGCCTTTTCCAGAACGGAATGAAGGTTTCGCCGCTGTTTTCTGTTGAGGGGCCGGAAGGCTTTGAGGGTTTCGCCCACAAATTCATAGGTTCCGTCTATTACGAAGGCGGGCCCATGACACACAGGGCAAGTTTCGCAGGCATCTGAAATCGTCACAGACGTATCGGCGAAATACATTTGCCGGGATGTGAACCGATACCCGCAATTCTCGCAAACCATAGGAACTGACATGGAGTTTCCCCATGGATTGCTTCTCTAGAAGCCACCCCTACCTTTTTGCATGCTCTCAAGTAGCATTCGGAGCGATTGCATCTCCGTGTGTAGGCCATGAAGATTGTCCGCTATGGCCTCTAAGGCTTCTAGCTGACGCTGCTCTGTTGAGAGGGTGGCCCGGTGTTTCACCAGAGCGGCAGTGCGATGGGGATCAAAGCTCATTCGAGCCTCCTGTTAGTTTAGCCCCGACTGCAAGTGACAGGAAATAGAATCTCGATTCGCTTGGGTGAGTCAAATACATAATCGCCAGCAAGCTTTACTTTGTCAAGCGAACTTTACAAGTATCCCTATTCCGCAGCAATCGCTGCAGTTTGCAGGCTCTGGGCCCCGCGTACCATCCGGCCGGGCCTGGCGCCGGTCGGGTCGCCATCCCGGTGAGTGATCTCGCCCTTCAGGATCGTCGCGGTGTAGCCGGACGCACGCTGCATCAGGCGTCGTCCAGCGGCGGGCAGATCGTATTGCACTTCCGGCAAGTGAAGCTTCAGGTTTGCCAGGTCGATCACGTTCAGATCCGCCCGGTAACCGGGTGCGATCACACCGCGGTCGTGCAGGCCCATCCATTGGGCGGTGTCCTGCGTCTGGCGCTTCACGAGGAATTCGATCGGCAGTTTCGGGCCGCGCTGGCGGTCCCGCGCCCAATGGGTCAGCATCGTCGTCGTAAACGAGCCGTCGCAGATCATGCCGACATGCGCGCCGCCATCGGAGAGGCCGGGCAGGGTGGCGCGGCTCTCCATCATGGCGCGGATCGGTTCGAGGGATCCTTGCGAGTAGTTGAGGAAGGGCAGGTAGAGCACGCCATGGCCATCCCGCTCCAGCATCAGGTCGAGCGCCATGGCCTCCGGGCTTATCCCGCGTTCCTTGGCCATATGCTCCAGTGTGCTTTCCGGGCCGGGCTCATAATTCACCGGATCCCGCAGCTGGAACATCTTGCCGAAGCTGCGCAGCATGACTTTCAGGAACGGATTGTCCGAGGCGGGCTCTTCCGACAGCAGCTTTTCGCGAAAGGCCGGGTCGCGCAGGGCGACCACACGTTCGGCCAGCGGCTCCTTGGCTATTGCCGCATAGGACGGATGCGCGCTGAACGGATTCATTGTCAGTTCGAGGCCGAGCAGCACACCCACCGGGCGCGGCGCGACCTGTGCCCGCATCGGCAGGCCGTCATTCATCGCGGTCTCGATTGCACCCAGCAGGGCGCGCCAGCCTTCCGGCGCCACATCGGCCTGCGCCAGCGAAACAGATAGCGGCCGGCCGGAGGCCTCGACGATCCGGCGCAGCATCGCGGCCTCTTTTTGCGGATCGTTGAAGTCCGACACGAACTGCAACACGCCGCGGTTCGCTTCCTTCAGGCCTTCGGCGATGCCGATCAGTTCGGTTTCGCTGGCCGTCAGCGTCGGGGTCGGCTGGCCGTCGGACGTGCGATGGTTCAGCGTCCGCGACGTGGAAAAGCCGAGCGCGCCGGCGATGACGGCCTCTTTCGCCAGCTGTTTCATGGCAGCGATGTCTTCAGCGCTCGCCTCTTCGCGGTTCGCGCCGCGTTCGCCCATCACATAGACCCGCAGGGCGGCATGCGGCAGCTGGGCGCCGATATCGGTGTCGAACTGGCGGGTCGACAGGAAATCCAGATAATCCGGGAAACTCTCCCAGCTCCACGGCAGGCCTTCGGCGAGCACGGGGAAGGGGATGTCCTCGACGCCTTCCATCAGGCGGATCAGCCGGTCATGGTCTTCCGGGCGGCAGGGCGCGAAGCCGACGCCGCAATTGCCCATGATCACAGTGGTGCAGCCATGCAGGGAAGAGGGGCTGATCGCTTCGCCCCAGGTCGCCTGGCCATCATAATGCGTGTGGATGTCGACAAAGCCTGGCGTCACGACCTGTCCGCGCGCATCGATCTCCTCGATGCCCTTTCCGGAAACCTTGCCGATTGCGGAAATGTGACCGCCGGAGACCGCCACGTCGCCTTCGAACGGTTCGGCCCCGGTGCCGTCCACGATTGTCCCGCCGCGGATAATCAGGTCATGCGTCGCCATGATATTCTCCCTCGTCTTTCCCGGCACGATGCCAGAGCGGACGTCCGCGAGAAAGACTGACCGCACGTCAGCAGTTTAAAGGGTTCGGAAACTCAGGCATGAGACGGGCCGTCCTGCCGCCTTCCGGGAACCCCATGACTGCCTCTGAAATACTCCCCATCAGTCTCTGCCTCCTGTCGGCGATATCCCTGGCGACGACCAATGTCCTGGTAAAAGGGGGCGGGGACATTCTGACGGGCCGGATGATTGTTCAGGTCACGGCAGCCCTGATTGTTCTGCCGTTCGCGTTCTTCTTCCCGCTGCCGCCTTTGAGCACCTTGCCGCTTCTGGCGATCTCCATGGTGTCTCACTGGTTTTATCAGGGGTGCCTGATCCGGGCGATGCACCGGGGCGACCTGTCGCTGGTCTACCCGGTGATGCGCGGGCTGGGGCCTCTGGCAACGGCGGTGTTCGCGACATTCCTGCTGCAGGAACACCTCGCTCCGATGCAGCAGGTCGGCCTGTTCTGCGCGTCCTTTGCCATCCTTTTCTTTGCCCTGCCGACGGCAGCAACGCGGGAAGGGCGGAGCCTCGACCGTCGAGCCCTGTTCTGGGCCGTGCTGACCGCGGTCGGGATCGGGCTTTATGCCGTGAGTGATACGCGTGCCGCGCGGGCGATGCCGCACCCGATGACATTCGTCATCATCCTGTTCCTGTTCGACTGGGTCGGCGTGACGGCAGTCTTCCTCTGGCAAAGGCGCGGACGGTACATGAAAACGATCCGCCCGCAGTTCCGTTCCGGCGTCATCGGCGGGATTGTCGGATGCCTGTCCTACGGCATGGCGATCTTTGCCTACACAATGACCGATGCGGCCATGGTGACGGCCTTGCGGGAAACTTCCGTCGTCTTCGCGGCGGTGATGGCAGCCTTGTTCCTGAAGGAGAGTTTCGGTGCCCGGCGCATCGTTGCCGCCTCCGTTCTGGCCACCGGGCTTGTCCTTATGCAGGCCGGTGCAGCGTGAGACTCGCCGTATGCGACATTTCGTGCGACAGCGGCTTTAACAAAACCGCAAGCACGCATGGTGCGTAGGAAGTATATGAGTGAGTTCGATCAGAAGACAGTGACCCATCCGGGTGATGCCCCGCAGGAGGCGAACGTCAAGGACGCCGCCGCGCGTGCCGGGGGAATCTGGACAGAGCTCGGCCCGACGCTGGCCTTTATTGTCATCTACAATGTCATGTTGCGCTTTCCGGAAGAGGGGCTGTTTTCGAAGGAAAACGCGCTCTTTTGGGCCACGGGCGTGCTCATTGTGGCCACGGCCGCAGTGATCATCATGAAGGTGATCCGTAAACAGAGAATACCGCCATTCCTGCTCGTTTCATCAAGCCTTATCGGTGTTTTCGGCGTTCTGGGCATCGCGTTTCATTCAAAGCTCCTGCTTTTCCTGAAGCCGACCATTATCAATCTGATGTTTGCTGGCGCGATTTTCGGCGGTCTCGCCGTGGGCCGCAATATCTGGAAAATGCTGTTCAACGAGCTCTTTCACCTGCCGGACTATGCCTGGCGCGTCCTCGCGATCCGCTGGGGCCTATATTTTATAGCGATGGCGATATGGAACATCGTCGTGTGGCAGGCGTTCGGTGAGGCCGCCTGGGCCAACTGGAAGATGGGCAATATCGTCATCGGTTTCGTGTTCGCCATGGCCAATGCTCCCTATACCCTGAAGCATATGAAAACCCAGCCCGATGAGCGCTGACTCGCCTAATGGGTGAGCTTTTCAGTTCCCGGAGGGTTGGCGAACGGCGGGAAGGCAGGCAGGTGCCGGGTTTCGGCATAATGCGTCAGCGCCCAGACCACGGTCGGAAAGGCGAGTTCTGACCAGGGGATGTCCTTCCAGTCGAACAATCCGACTTCCTCGCTCTCCGGACCTGCAGAAATGTCAGAAACGAGTTCCGCCCGGAACATGACCTGAACCTGCGCAATGCGGGGAACAGAGTAAACGGCGAGTAACTGCTGGATCCGGATGTCCGCGCACGCTTCTTCCTGCGCCTCCCTCCGTGCACCTTCCTCGACCGTTTCGCCTTCTTCCATGAAGCCCGCCGGGAGCGTCCAGTAACCTTTTCGGGGCTCGATTGCGCGCCGGCAGAGCAAAATCTTCCCGTTTTTGGTCACAACGGACCCCGCAACGATTTTCGGGTTCACATAGTCGATAAATCGGCAATGGGCGCAAACCCGGCGCAATTTATCGTCTCCTTCGGGCGTTTCCACGTGAAAAAGGGGCGAAATGAAAGGATTCGATAATTGATCCGTCATCTGTTGTTATCCAATCGCGTTCTAAGAAAGGGGTATTGATCCGCACACGGGCCTCTGCTTTAGGGGGCTTGTGGGTGGGTCGGCCGCCGAACTAGTTAAGTCATCCCTCGAAAGGTAAACCAATATGTCATTCAATCTCAACGCTTCGCCCAGCCATCTGCTGCATCGTGCTCAGCAGGCTGCTGCAAACCACAGCGCCAAGGCGCTCCGCTCCGCCGGCATCACGCTGCGCCAGTTCTCGCTGCTCGCAGCCCTGGACGGTAATGAAGGCGCCAGCCAGTCCGATCTCGTCAATGCCACCGGCATCGACCGTTCGACCCTGGCCGATATGGTCGCCCGTATGGAAACCGGTGGCCTGA
Source organism: Hyphomonas sp. GM-8P (assembly GCF_003263315.1). Lineage (NCBI taxonomy): Bacteria > Pseudomonadati > Pseudomonadota > Alphaproteobacteria > Hyphomonadales > Hyphomonadaceae > Hyphomonas > Hyphomonas sp. GM-8P. The sequence continues at coordinate 126,006 of NZ_AWFE01000138.1, read as the reverse complement.
TCAAGCGAGCCGCTTCGAAAACCGACGCCCGCGCAAAGTCCGTCTCCCTGACGGCAAAAGGCAAAAAAGCCCTCGATAAGGCCCTTCCGGCTGTCCAGGCTGCTGACGCTGCCCTGTTTTCCGGCCTCGCCAAAGTGAAGCAGGACGCCCTGATGTCCGGCCTCGTCGGCCTGACCGAAGAAGAAGCCAAGCCGGCTCCGGCACCGAAAGCTGCTCCGAAGGCCGCTGCACCGAAGAAAGCTCCGGCGAAGAAGGCTCCGGCCAAGAAAGCTCCGGCTGCGAAGAAGGCCCCGGCCAAGAAGCCGGCTGCCAAAAAAGCCGCTGCACCGAAGAAAGCTGCTGTTGCAAAGCCGGCCGCCAAGAAGGCCGCTCCGAAAAAAGCCGCTCCTAAAAAGGCTGCACCGAAGAAAGCCGCTGCTGCTGCAAAGGCACCGGCCGTGAAAAAAGCGCCGGCCAAGAAGCCGGCCGCTCGCAAAGCCAAGAAGAAGTAATCTGGCTTAAAGGGTTCAGGGGCGGGGCGCGCTGAGCGCCTCGCCCACCCGTTTCACCGAGTCAGCGTCCAGCGGCCCGGAAATATGCTCCAGAATCTCGCCATCGGCTGAGATCACAAAGGTTTCCGGCACACCTGTCAGGCCGAAGTCCAGTCCGCCCTGACCATCCGGATCCATCACGATATCGGCGTACGGATTGCCAAGCTCCTCAAGGAACTTGCGTCCATTGGCCGGTGTATCCTTGTATAACACGCCATAAACCTGCCCCGGATGGGCCTCGCCCAGCGCCGTCAGGCGCGGATGCTCAGCCTCGCACGGGGCGCACCAGCTGGCAAACAGGTTCACCGCGATCGTTTCCCCGGTGGGTGTGGGGGCAAAACTCAGCGTACCGCCCTCAAGCCGCTCGAAGCTGCGGTCCGGCGCAGCGCGGGAGATGCGTTCGAAGTCGCCTTTCTCCGGATGGGTGAGTTCCCAGCCCGCAAGGCCCGCAAAAAGCACAAGCGCCGTGACCGGAATGGCGGCAAGCCAGCGTTTCATGCTGCGTCATCTCCGCGCAGGCGCGCTTCGGCCCGCTGCATTTTTGCCTGCGAGGCTTTCGCCCGTAGGGTGACGATCAGGATGGTCAGGCTCAGGCCGATCGCGCCGATGCCGTAGCAGGCCCAGATGAAGACGGCATTCTTGTCGAAATCCGGCATCATGATCCCTCAGCCCTCCGCCATCAGTTTCGCATTCGCCTGCGCCGTGCGCCGGTCCCAGATCTCGGCGCGCATCAGCGTCTGGGTCAGGCCGGCGAAGAGCAGGGTGTGGCCAAGGCCGCTCGCCAGCAGGGGCCAAAGGTAGACCGCGGCCATCTTCGGTCCGTCTGCGGTGAGAACGCTCGAATCCTGGTGGAGCGAGGTGAAGAGGTCCACGGAGAATTTGATGAGCGGCACATTGATCGCGCCCACCATGGCGAGAATGGCGCCGGCACGGGCGGCTTTCTGGCGCGTGTCCATGGAGGCGCGCAGCGCCATGTAGCCGAGGAACAGGAAGAACATGAAGAGGACCGACATCATCCGTGCATCGTCCCATTGCCACCAGGTGCCCCAGGTCGGCTTGCCCCAGATCGATCCGGTCGCAAGGCAGATCGCCGTCCACACGGCGCCCAGCGGGGCGATGGATTTTGCGGCAATATCCGCCACTTCATGACGCCAGATGAACCAGATGAAGCTCATCACCGCCATCGCCATGTAGCTCGCCATGGCCAGCCAGGCAGCGGGCACGTGGATGAACATCACACGCATGATGTCCCCGCCCTGATAGTCGTCCTTCGGAACCATCCAGAGGCCCTGCCACAGGCCCCAGCCGATCAGCAGAACGGCCAGCGCATAGCAAAGCGGCGCCAGCCAGTTCGACAGGCGCATGAAACGGAGGGGATTTGCGAACCAGGAAAACATGGAAATGCGATACCGCTCCCTCAGTCTGCCGCCAAGCGCAAGGCTGCAGCCATGGCGAATGGCGCGACGGCCAGGGCGAACAGGGTGGAGGCCGCAAGGAACAAGGGCGCGCTTTCGCTGCCGGGGCCATGGGTCATGGAGAGCGCTCCGAAAATGGCTGTCGGCACATACAATGGCAGGGCGATGAGGCTGATCAACAGGCCGCCGCGCCGCACCGTCGCCGACAGGGCCGCGCCGACACCGCCCCAGAAGTAGAAGGCAAGCCCGCCGAGGGCGTAAAGTGCTGCGTTGCGCAGCAGGTCTGTCGAAGCCTCGGCCTGGAACATCAGTGCCAGCAGCGGGGAGAGCAGGGCCAGTGGCAGGCCCGCGGCCAGCCAGTGCGCGAACGTCTTCGCCCCCGCGATGGCAGAAGCAGGGGCCCCGGTCTGCAGCCAGAGGTCCAGCGCCCCGTCTTCGGTGTCCGCCTGGAAGATCCGCTCCAGCGTGACGAGGCTGGAGAGCGCGAGCGCCACCCAGAGAATGCCGGGCCCGACAGCACGCAGCGTCTGCGGGTCCGTCCCGATGCCGAGCGGGACCAGAACAGCGGCGCCCGCAAAAAAGCCGAGCGGCAGCAGCGCCCCAGCGCCGCCTGCCCAGGCCTCACCCAGCGCCTGCCGGAAGGCAGAGAGGATCGGAGCAGGCCTCACAACACGACCTCATTGGTCGGCACGAAGCCGGATTCGCCATGAATGGCCGCAATCATGCCGCCACCGGACTTCAGATGATCCTCGATCAGTTCCAGCACCAGGTCCCGGCCTTCGGCATCGAGCGCGGTATAGGGTTCGTCCAACATCCAGATCGGCCGCTTCTCCAGCAGAAGGCGGCCAAGGGCCGTGCGGCGACGCTGCCCGGCAGAGAGATAGCGGGCCGGCACATCAGCCGGGCGTTTCAGGCCCATTTGGACAAGCACTGAGTCCAGATCAGAATCCGAGCCCCAGGCCTTGGCCCAGAGTCCAAGATGTGTACGCGGGGTCTCGTGCGGCTTCAGGCCTTCGCGATGGGCGAACCAGTGATGCAGGCCGTTGCGGGTGACCTCGCCTGCTTCAGGCCGGGTCAGCCCGGCCAGAATGCGCAGCAGGGTCGTCTTGCCTGCGCCGTTCGAGCCGCGCAGGACGAGGCTCTCTCCCGGCGCCACCGATAGGCCGACGCCGGTAAACAGCACTCTTTCGCCCCGAATCATGCCGAGGCCATTGGCAGAGAGCAGGGGCTCCGTCACGCCGCGCCGCACCCGTTTCCGCGCCGGGAATGGCGCAAATGAAGGGAAAATGGCGCGTGTGGGCCCATCAGGATCTCCTACCTGCCTGTTAGAACGCACGTTTTATCGGTTCAGGCGCTGCAGGATAGTCCCTTTGTCCCAATTGCGTCAGCGCCTCCAGCCTTATATGAGACGGGCACGCGCCGCCCATTCCGCCCGGCGGCCCCGGATTCACATCTTAGACGCGAGGTTCCCCTCCCATGCCGTCCCTCGACAGCTTTAATTCCAAACGCACGCTCACCGCTGGTGGCAAGACCTACACCTACTTCTCCATCGAGGCTGCCGCCGAGAACGGACTTGGCGATGTTTCCCGCCTTCCGGCCTCGCTGAAAGTGCTGCTGGAAAACATGCTGCGCTTCGAAGACGGCAAGACCGTCACCAAGGACGACATTCTCGCGTTCAAGAAATGGCTCGACAACAAGGGCAAGGATGATCACGAGATCGCCTACCGTCCGGCCCGCGTGCTGATGCAGGACTTCACCGGCGTTCCCGCCGTGGTCGACCTTGCCGCCATGCGCGACGCCGCCCAGAAGCTCGGCGCCTCGGCTGAAGCCATCAACCCGCAGGTCCCGGTGGATCTCGTCATCGACCACTCGGTCATGGTCGACAGCTTCGCCGGCCCGGACAGCTTCAAGAAAAACGTCGAAATCGAATACCAGCGCAACCAGGAGCGCTACGAGTTCCTGCGCTGGGGGTCGACCGCATTCAAGAATTTCCGCGTCGTGCCGCCCGGCACCGGCATCTGCCACCAGGTGAACCTTGAATATCTCGGCCAGACCGTCTGGACGAAGGAAGAAGACGGCGAAACCGTTGCTTACCCGGATACCTGCGTCGGCACCGACTCGCACACGACCATGATCAATGGCCTGTCCGTGCTCGGCTGGGGCGTCGGCGGGATCGAGGCTGAAGCCGCCATGCTCGGCCAGCCGGTCTCCATGCTGATCCCGGAAGTCATCGGCTTCCGCCTTGACGGCAAGATGGCCGAAGGCGCCACGGCAACCGACCTCGTGCTGACGGTCGTGCAGATGCTCCGCCAGAAGGGCGTTGTCGGCAAATTCGTCGAATTCTATGGCCCGGGCCTCTCGAACCTGACCCTCGAAGACCAGGCAACCATCTCCAACATGGCCCCGGAATACGGCGCGACCTGCGGCTTCTTCCCGGTCGACCATGACACGGTGAAATATCTCAGCAACACCGGTCGCGATGCAGACCGCGTTGCCCTTGTCGAAGCTTATGCCAAGGCACAGGGCTACTGGCGTCCGGAACAGGCCGAGCCGGTCTTCACCGACACGCTGGAACTGGACCTCAGCGCCGTTGTGCCGTCCATCTCCGGCCCGAAACGCCCGCAGGACCGCGTGCTCCTCTCCGAAGGCGACATCGCATTCGCCGAAGCCATGTCGAAAGAATTCGGCAAGGCCTCTGACGCTGCTGAGCCGGTGAAAGTGGAAGGCGAAGACTACACCGTCACCCATGGTGACGTGTTCATCGCCGCCATCACATCCTGTACCAACACGTCGAACCCGTCCGTGCTGATCGCTGCCGGCCTCGTGGCGAAGAAGGCGAACGAACTGGGCCTGACCCGCAAACCTTGGGTGAAGACGTCGCTCGCGCCCGGATCGCAGGTCGTGACCGACTATCTCGACAAGGCCGGCCTGACCGATGACCTGAACGCGCTCGGCTTCAACCTCGTCGGCTATGGCTGCACAACCTGTATCGGCAACTCCGGCCCGCTGGATGCGCCGCTGGCGAAAGCCATCGCGGATGGCGACCTCGTGTCCTGCTCGGTGCTCTCGGGTAACCGGAACTTCGAAGGCCGGATCGGCCCGGACATCAAGGCGAACTATCTCGCTTCGCCGCCGCTGGTCGTCGCCTATGCCATCGCCGGCACGCTGCGCAAGAACCTGACCAAGGATCCGATCGGCACCGACAAGAATGGCAACGACGTCTACCTGAAAGACATCTGGCCGACCTCGCACGAGATTGCCGAGATCATGGCGAAGGCCGTGACGCCGGAAATGTTCGCCGAGCGTTATTCCGACGTCTTCAAGGGCGACGAACACTGGCAGGGTATCGAAGTTTCCGGCGGACAGACCTATAGCTGGCCGCCTGCCTCGACCTATGTCCAGAACCCGCCTTACTTCGAAGGCATGACCCTCGATGTGGACGCGCCGACGGACGTGAAAGACGCCCGCGTCCTCGCCGTCTTCGGCGACTCGATCACCACCGACCACATTTCGCCGGCCGGTTCGATCAAGGCGTCCAGCCCCGCAGGCATTTACTTGCAGGAGCATCAGGTGTCGGTCCTCGACTTCAACTCCTACGGCTCGCGCCGCGGCAACCATGAAGTCATGATGCGCGGCACCTTCGCCAACATCCGTATCAAGAACCAGATGGTGCCGGGCGTCGAAGGCGGCGTGACGGTCCACTATCCGGACGGCGAACAGATGGCGATCTATGATGCCGCCATGAAGTACGAAGCCGAAGGCACGCCGCTGGTGATCTTCGCCGGCGACCTCTACGGCAACGGCTCCTCGCGTGACTGGGCTGCCAAAGGCACCGTCCTGCTCGGCGTCCGCGCCGTGATCGCAGGCAGCTTCGAGCGGATCCACCGCTCCAACCTGATCGGTATGGGCGTCCTGCCGCTGGAGTTCGCAGAAGGCGAAAGCGCCAAGGCCCTTGGCCTGACCGGCAAGGAGCAGGTGACCATCGAAGGCATCAATGACATCAAGCCGCGCCAGTCGCTGGAAGTGAAGATCACCCGTGAAGACGGCACGACCTTCACCGCCAACACGGTGGTCCGCATCGATACCGAGAACGAGCTGGACTATTACCGCAATGGCGGCATCCTGCACTACGTGCTGCGTAACCTGGCCCGCGGCGCTGCCTGAGACCGCTGACCGGAACATAACAGTCAAAACCCCCGCAGCAGGCGCTGCGGGGTTTTTTTTGCAGCCCTCACACCGGTGTGATTGTGTTGTCAGCGCATGGGTGATCTATACAGGAACCGTCATGAAACGCCTGCTCGCAGCCCTTTTTGTCTTGTCTCCTGTCGCCGCACCCGCCGCCATGGCGGAGTCGCCGACCCTGATCGAACTGTTCGCATCCCAGAATTGCCGGGCCTGCCCGAAGGCGCATGCGACCTTGAGCGAGGTCGATGCGGCACGTGACGATGTCCTGATCCTGACCTGGTCGGTGGACTATTGGGACTATCTCGGCGGCAAGGACCCGATGGCCATGGGCGAGTCCAAGGAACGCCAGCGCGCCTATGTCGACCGGTTCAAACTGCGCGGGCCCTACACGCCGCAAACCGTATACAACGGCGTTGAGCAATGCCCCGGCAACAAGCCCAGCAAGGTGGACGCGGCCATTTCCAAGGCCCGCAAGGAAACACCGGAAGGCGTGAAGCTCGTCCGCAAGGGCGATGGTGTGGAGCTGAGCGGCAAGGCCAATGGGCTGACCGACATTTGGTATGTCGACTATCTGGATGGCGCTGACAACACGACCGACATGGTTCATCCGGTGACGCAGGTCACCGCACTTGGTCCCTGGCTCGGTGGCCGCACGCAGATCACGCTGCCGGCGTGCGCTTCGCATTGCGCCGTGATTGTGCAGGAAGCCGGCTTCGGCCCGGTGCTCGCCACGATGCCGCTGGACCCGCCACCGGGCCAGTAGGATGGGACAGTAGGCCTACTGCGCCTCTTCCGGCGTCTCCGGCACGGCAATTTCCGGCGGGCGGACGATTGAGCTGACGAGCGGTGTGAAATCGTTCCAGTCGTATTCGGATAATTCGAACGCCCAGCCTGTGGCCTTGTCATTGATCGTGCTGCCACGATGCGCGCCTTCGCCCGCCTCGACCGCCCGGAGTGTGACGAAGAAGCCGTCCGGTTCACGATAGGCTTCCACTTCCACTTCCAGCCCGTCATGCGTCTCCGTGATGTGACGGCCCACGGATTTGGTCGTGAGGTCCGCGGCAGGCTTTACCCCGATCGCCTGGAAGCGGCTGAGCGCCAGTGCGGGCGTGGAGGCGGCGAGCCGGCTGATCAGCCGGAAATCCTGATAGGGCGGGCCCGGACGGAAGCTGCGGTCGCTCGTGCCCACGGCGCGCTGCAGGTAAAGGCTCTCGCCATACCGGTCGAACAGGCGGACGGCCGAGACGGCATCCGGGCTGATGTCGAGAATGTCGAGGTCCAGCCAGGCATCCGCATTGTAGAGCGGCGGCAGGTCGCCGCTGACCTGATAGGCCTGCATTTCGTCCGGCCGTCGGGCATAGAGATGCTCGCCCTTGCGGCCGGTGATGATGGCGGCAGTGACCTCGCCATCGCCATTCGCCAACTCGATCAGGGCGCCGGTGCCGCCTTCGCGCGGATCGCCAAGACCAACGCGGTTCAGCTTGCCCGGATCGCGCGTGCGTGCTTCGCCCCAGGTCAGTTCGCCAAGGCCGGTGGCAAGGTCCGCCAGCCGGTCGGCGCGGACGGGATAGCCATGCGTGCCTTCGAGCGTCCAGCCATCGACACTGTTCAGTAGACGGTAGGATTCGTCGGCCAGCGTCACGCGGATTTCTGCGGCTTCGGCGCGGATTTCGGCAAAGTCCGGCAAGACGGGCTGTCCGGTCCGCCCGGTCTGGGCGGGCCCGCCCTTGAAATCGAGATTCACGAGCACGGCCAGAAGCGTCAGTACGGCGGCGGCCGCACCGAGGATTTGCAGGCGTTTGCGGCGCTGGCGCTGGCGCAGTTCGGTCATGACTCCCTCCGCGCGCGCACTTGCTGGCGGCGCCAGACAAGCAGGCCGGCCAGCGCGATCAGGATCGGCCCGCCCCAGATATTGATCGCTTTCAGCGTGGCCTCCATCCGGTCGATATCGCGCCGGTAGTCGCGTTCGATCGTGCGGAGTTCCCCTCGCAGGGAAACGATCCGCTCGCGCAGCTGAGCGAGTTCGGTACGTTCGTCATCGGTCAGGTCAGCGGAGTCGTCGCCTTCGAAGAAGCCGTCGTTGGAGCCGATGGCCTGCAACTCTTCCAGCCGCCCCTGTGCTTCGTTGAGGCTCGCTTCCAGTTCGGCCTGTTGGCGGAAATACTTCGCTTCAGCGGTGGCGCGCATGTCGTCGATCCGTTTCATGGGCCGCAGGCTCGGCGCGCGGGACCGAAGCCGCGAAAGCTCGCCGCCGCCGGCCAGTGTATCCAGCGCGTTCAGCACCAGCGCGCCATTGTCCGCCACCACAATGTCCCGGCCCGGCACGATGTAGAAATCGTCCGCGATGAAGTCGACGTCGGCGATGAAGACAAGCTCGGCGTCTGTTTCGCTGGCGGAGATATGGGGCGGTGCATTGGCGGCATCGGCTCGGGCAAGTTCTGCCATGACGGGGTCGGACGGCTCGTCCAATGCCGGGGCACCGGCCGGGAAAGCCGTTGCCAGATGCCCGGAAAGTCGCGCGGCCAGCACCAGCGGGCCGGGCTGCGTCTGATAGGATTTCAGCGTGTCTGACGGGGTGATATCGCGCACGGCTTTTTCGGCGTCGATGTAAGAGGGGCTGGGGCCTGTCTCGATCAGCGGAGAGAAGGTCATGGAGGTTGGCAGTTCCGAGACGACCAGTGCGCCGGGCGCGCCGAAGTTCACCACGCGCGTCAGGTCTGCCGTGATCAGATCGTCCTGATTCATGTCGCCGGCTGGTGCGCCAATGAACAGGGGATGGGCCTGTTCCTCGATCCGTCCGTCGCCGGTGTCGACCGGCACAGGCAAGGCACCGGCCGCATCGGCCACCGCATCATGCGACAGGGTGATGCCCCAGGATTCGCCGAGCTTGCCGAGATCGGAGCGTGCTTCGGCGTCCGGCATGTCGAACAGGCCCTGTCCGACAGCGGTCTTCGCCGCGGGATCGACGAGGAAGACCGCCCGGCCCTTGCGCAGAACGAACTGGTCGATCAGCCATTCCTGACGGTCTGACAGGGGCGGCGGATGCGCTACGAGCAGCACGTCGAGATCGGCAGGCAGGGACTGGAACTGGTCCGAAATCGGAACGATCTCGAAGGACCGGTCGATATCCGCCAGCAACGTATAGCCACCCTGTCCGCCCGGCGCAGACATACCCGGCAGCGTTGTCAGGATGCCGACGCGCGGCGGATCCGGATCGTCCAGCCGGGAGACCATGCGCGTCAGATCATATTCAAGCGACACTTCGCGTTCCGGTGCCAGGAACGGGATCACGCGCTGGTCATCGATCGTGTTGTGCCCGATGATGCCGAAATAGAGCGGATCGTCGCCATTCGTGTCGATGGCGGTGATGCCTGCCGCAAGCGCTTCGTCCTCGGCAGGGGAGAAGGGGGTCGGGTCGATCTCCCGCACGCGGACATATCCGCCGGACTGGGACTCATAGGCTTTCAGCAATTCCCGCACGCGGGCGGCGTAGGCGCGGACGGAAGGATAATCCTGCGCGACGCTGCGCGAATAGACGAGCGTCACGTCCACCGGCTCGGTAATGTCCGACAGTTTCTCCCGCGTCGCCTTCGACAGCGAGTAGAGATGGTTCTCGGTAAAATCGATCTGCGCGCCGGTCAGCACTTTCTGCGCCAGCAGGTTTCCGGCCACGAAAATAACAGTGACCAGCGCCGTTGCGATCAGGAGGTAGTGCTTCGACTTCATCTCAGCCGAGCCTCTGCCGTGCGGCCCAGAGGCCGTTGAGGATGGACCAGAAGGCGGTGAAGCCGAGGAAGAACATGACCGAGCGGAGTTCGAGCACGCCGCGCTGGGCGCCTTCGAACTGCGTCAGGAACGAGAATTGGGCGACAAGGTCGGCAAAGCCGGTCCCGAACACGGCCTTCACGGTGGAGAGTACCAGCGGCCAGCCTGCCGCCGTGAAGGCGAAGGCGATCAGGACGCTGATGACGAAGGCCGTCACCTGGCTGCCTGTCAGCGCCGAAACGGCTGACCCAATGGAAAGATAGGCGCCCGCCATCAGGAAGCTCACCAGATAGGTCAGCGCAATGGCCGTATTGTCCGGCCCTCCAAGGTAATTCACGGTGATCCACATCGGGAAGGTCAGCAGCAGGCCGACGCCCGCCACCGTCCACGCTGCACACAGTTTGCCGAGCACCAGGCCCGGCATACCGAGCGGCAGCGACAGCAGGAGTTCGTCCGTGCCCGCGCCCTGTTCATCCGCCCAGAGGCGCATGGCGAGCGCCGGCAGGAAGATCATGTAGAGCCACGGGTGCCAGACGAAGAAGGTTGCAAGGTCGGCAGTACCAGTGTCGAAAAACCCGCCCGCTTCCCAGGTGAACACGCCAAGGGCGAGCAGGAACACCGCAAGAAAGACATAGGCCATGGGCGTGGCGAAATAGGCGCCAAGCTCCCGCCGGTAGGTCGCGCCGAAGCCGCCCATCTGCTGGCGAAGGAACTCCATCATCTTGCGTTCGCCTCGGCCTGGTCGGTCAGGCGCATGAAGGCGCCTTCCAGCGATCCGTCATCGGATTTCTTCGCCAAGTCCGCCGGTGTGCCGTCGGCGACCACGCGGCCCCGGTCGATCACGATGGCCCGCGTGCACAAGGCGGGCACTTCGGTCAGCGTATGGGTCGAGATCAGGATCGCCTTGGTTGGCGCCATGCGGGCGATGAGGGCCCGCACGGCGCGCTTCTGGTTCGGGTCGAGGCCGTCGGTCGGCTCGTCCAGCAAGAGGACCGGCGGGTCGTGCAGAATCGCCCCGGCAAGCCCTACCCTGCGGCGATAGCCCTTGGAGAGCGATCCGATCCGCTGGCCCGCGACGGTCGTGATGCGGGCATCGGCAATGGCGCGCTCGACGGCATCCTTGCGTTTCGTCCGGTCGATCTTCCGGGCGGCGGCCATGAAGTTCAGGAATTCCGGCGGCGTCATGTCTTCGTAGAGCGGCGCGCCTTCGGGCAGGTAGCCGAGGGCCGCCTGCGCCTGCCGGCGGTGGGAGACGATGGACTTGCCATCGATCAGCGCATCGCCCGCATCCGGCTCCAGCACACCGGCGATCATCCGCATGGTCGTGGACTTGCCCGCGCCATTGGGCCCCAGAAAGCCGAGCACCGTGCCTTTCTCGAGCGTGAAGGATACGCCCTGCACGGCGCGCTTGGCGCCAAAGCTTTTTTCCAGACTGCGAATGTCGAGCATTCTCTGGTTCAGACGCCTCTTATCATGAGAGATTCTGATACCGTCCTTGGCCGCATCTGGCCAGAGTCCGGAAAATTACGCTGTCAGTAAGGTTGGATTACGCCGCGAAGCGTTTCACCTCGTCCAGAACTGCAGTAGCGGCGGCTTCGACGATCTTCTGGCCGTCTTCCGCGCTCGACTGGGTCGGGTCGGACCCGATACGGCCATCCGGAAAGTCGCGGCGGTACTGGACCGCGTCGCCGATCTTGCCGTTTGGCGCGATTTTCGGGCTCATCTCGACTTCCGGCCGCGCGCGGTCCGGATAGCCGAAATAGGTCACCGACACTTCGGACGCCGTCGCGTGGCTGCCATGGCCGACGGGATAGAGCTCATTGCAGAGCTTCATGACCGGCGAGAAATCCCACCAGTTGCGCAGTTTCAACGTCAGGCCGGGGCGGTTGTCGGCGCCGCGCGGGTCAAAGCTGCGCCGCGCATGGATCTCGGAGAAGGCCGCTTCGATGGTTGCGACGTTCCCGCCATGGCCGTTCAGCCAGTAGATCCGCTCGAAGCCGTGGCGCATCAGGCTTTCGGTCCAGTCCGCCATGGCCGCGATCATCGTGGTCGGGCGCAACGTGATCGTGCCGGGAAAGCCGAGGTGATGCTGGGCGCAGCCGACCGAGAAGGTCGGGCCGACCAGAAGGTCATGCGGCGCCTGCGCTTCTGCATGGCGGGCGATGATCTCCGGGCAGAGCGCATCAGTGCCGATAAAGCCGTTTGGCCCGTGCTGTTCCATCGAGCCGATGGGGATCAGGATGGTGCGCGATTTCTGCAGCCAGGCTTCGATATCCTGCCAGGTGGAGACGGGAAGCAGCATGGGATCTGTCCTCTTTTCAGGCCTTCCGGGGCGCGAGCCGTCGCGTGATGTGGCCCATCTTGCGGCCGGGGCGGGCTTCGTGCTTGCCATAAAGGGTCAGCACGTCGCCGGGGGCAAGGCTGGCCGGATCGACATTGCCTGCCTCGCCGATCAGGTTTTCCATCTCGGCGTCGAACAGCCGGCGCGTATCGCCCAGCGGCCAGCCGCAGATGGCGCGGATATGCTGTTCGAACTGGCCAGTCTGGCAGGCTTCCGGCGTCCAGTGGCCGGAATTGTGGACGCGCGGCGCAAATTCGTTCGCTAGCAGGCTACCATCCGGCAGCACGAACAGTTCCAGCGCCAGCACGCCGACATGACCCAGCGCATCGACCAGCGCGATGGCCTTCTCCCGTGCGGCCTGTTCCACGGCAATCGGCAAGCCGGAGGGGACGGTGGAGGTCGAAAGGATGCCATCCTTGTGTACATTGTGCGGCGGCGCCCAGGTCGCCGTCTTGCCAAGGCTGGAGCGGGCGACGATGACGGAGATTTCGCGCTCGAACGGAACAGGCGCTTCCAGCACGCAGGGCGCGGCGCCGACATCGGCCCAGGCGGCGGCGATGTCATCGACTGAGCGGATCCAGGCCTGGCCCTTGCCATCATAGCCGTCGCGGCGGGTCTTCAGCAGTCCGGTTCCGCCAAGCTCCGGCAGGGCCTTGGCAATGTCCTGATCCGAGTTGATCACACGATAGTCCGCCGTGGCGATGCCGATATCGTTCAGGAAGGCCTTCTCCTCGGCCCGGTCCTGCGAGACGGCGAGCGACTTTGCGCCGGGATAAAGGTGGTGGCCCGTCGCCTCGATGACGTCGGCGGCGATGACGGGGATGTTCTCGAATTCCAGCGTGATGACGGCGCAGGCCTTTGCGAACTCGGCCAGTAGTGCCTTGTTATCATAGGCACCTTTCCAGTGATGGCGAGCAACGCGTGCGGCGGGTGGATCGTCTTCCGGGCAATAGATGTCGACATCGAAGCCCAGCCGCTGCGCGGCATTCGCCAGCATGCGGCCCAGCTGGCCGCCGCCGAGGATCCCGATAACGCTGCCTGGCGCGACAGATGTCATCCCTCAGGCGTCTCCCCGACCCCATCGGTCTGCGCCTGACGGTAAGCATCGAGCTTGGCGGCAACGGCATCGTCTTCCAGCGCCACGATGGAGGCGGCCATGATACCGGCATTTACGGCGCCGGCCTCACCGATGGCGAGGGTGCCGACAGGTACGCCGCGCGGCATCTGGACAATCGAGAGCAGGCTGTCGAGGCCGGACAGGGTTTTCGACTGAACCGGAACGCCAAGAACGGGCAGGGGGGTCATCGAGGCGGCCATGCCGGGCAGGTGGGCTGCGCCGCCGGCGCCCGCGATGATCACTTTCAGGCCTCTTGCCTTTGCGCCCTTGGCATAGCTCACCAGCCTGTCGGGCGTCCTGTGAGCCGAGACAATCCGGGCTTCATAGGTGACGCCGAGTTCGCCCAGAAGGCGAGCGGCTTCCTTCATCACCGGCCAGTCCGACTGACTGCCCATGATGATGCCGACCTTGGGGGATTCGCTTGTTGCCATGGCATCCTCGCTGGCGGAAAGCGCGCACCATATGCAGGCGGCTTGCCTCGTCAACTGCCGCCTGCTGGGTGAACTCGCTCCACAAGGGGCCTGACTGCACGTATCGTCAGGAAATGGCAGATGATGGCTTCCATGTGCAGGCAGACCGGCGGCGGGCGCTGATCGACATCCTCGGTGTCGATCTGGACAGCACGGACCGGCAAACACGCGCCGCCATCGAGGCGCTGTGCGATGAGGTCATTTCGCTACGCGAGGAGCTGGCCAGCGCCCGCAAGGCCCTGTCGGAGGCCGAATTGCTGGCCGACCATGATACCCTCTGCCCGATGTTCAACCGCCGCGCCTTCGAGCGCGAAGTCCGCCGCGAGATCGCGCTGGCAAGCCGTTTCGGCACGCCGCTCAGCCTGATTTTCACCGATCTCGACCATTTCAAGCCGGTGAACGACATTTTCGGCCACGCCACAGGCGATGCAGTCCTGCTGAAAGTGTCGGAGATCCTGCTCAGCCTGACGCGCGATACAGACATTGTCGGCCGGCTCGGCGGAGACGAGTTCGGCATCGTGCTGTCACAAGCGACTCTGGCCGATTCGGAACGCAAGGCTGCCCAGTTGACCGAGCGGATCGATGCCCTGACGGTGCGCGGCGCTGACGATGCGCCGGACCGGAGTTTGCGCATTGGGGCATCCTGCGGCGTGGTGGCCTGGCAGCCCGGAGAAGATGCCGGGCACCTGATTGCACGGGCCGATCAGGCTATGTTTGCGCAAAAAGCGAACAGAAAAAGCGGGCGTTCTGCCCGCGCTTGAAGCGGAGACTGATTCTGAAGGAGGATTCATTTGAGATCAGGGTGACGAAGGGCCAACCTTATGCTTAAGTGTTGCTGTTAAGACACAGCCACTTAACATGCAGAAGGAGACGAATATGTCGCTACAGGGCCGGAAAAGTGAGCTCGCCAACAAGCACCGCCAGCTGGACCAGATCATCGAAGAAGAAGAAAAACGCCCGGCTGCCGACACCCTTCGCCTCAAAGACCTCAAGCGACAGAAACTCAAGATTAAAGAAGAGCTGCGATGGCTTGAAGCCAGCTAACGGCTGAACGGACCAGAGTCCTTTCGCCGGCAAATGCAGCAGGCGAAAGGACGGGTTCCATGCGGGACATTTTTGATCAGGACAAATCTCTGAGCCTCGGCGCGATCCGCCAGGCCGCAGGTATATTCAACCTGCTTCTGGCCGCCCTGGTCTTGCTGGCCGTGTTGCGCGGCCTCGGCCTCTTGTTCACCGGCCATTTCGTCGGTGCTTTTCTGGAAACCCTGGGCGCCTTCGCTGTGCTCGGCTTCCTCTTCCTTGTCGTGCGCCTGTTGACCGAGCTGCTCGCGGCGCTTCATCGTCTGAACGACCGGCTGACCGTCCTCGGTGACGATCTGCGGTCTGTCCGCAGCGCGGACGAGGACTGATCGCCGTGGGATCACCCGTCACCGCCATTCTGGGCCTTGGCCGCGAGGTCGGCGATGCGGTTGCGCGCCGCTTCCATGAACTTGGCCACAATGTGCTGGCTGCTGATTCCAGCGGCGACCGCCTGCTGACGGCCCAGAATGCGATGCCGGAGAAAGTGCTCCTGCATCTGGGAGACCTGCACACGAAGCTTGGCCTGCGCAATGCCGTGGCCGCGGCGGTGGAAGGTTTCGGCCGGATCGACAATCTGATCGTCATCCCCAGTATCGAAGATCCCGATTCCATTCACGACTTCTCTCAGGAGAAGTTCGACAAGGCGCTGGCCAAGACGGTCCGAGGCGCCGCTCAATGTCTGAAAGTCTTCTCCGAGCGGATCGAGGAACAGGCCGACCTGCCGACTTCCGGCGCAGAGCGCATCCGCCAGCGCGGCACGGTTACTTTCGTTCTGTCCTATTCTGCGCTGGCGACGATGCCGGGCCGCTTCACTGAATCCGTGACGCAGGCCGGTGTGCTGGGCGTGATGCGGGCCGGGTCGCTGGACCTTGCCGAGGCAGGCATCCGCGTGAACGCGATCGTTGCGATCCGTCCGCGGGAGGAGAAAATGGAAACATGGACGGGCAAGCGCACACCCCTTGGCCGGGCGGCGCTGGCCGATGAGATCGCTGATTCGGCTGCCTTCCTGGCATCGCCGGAAGCGGCCATCATTACCGGCGAGGTGTTGCGCCTCGATGGGGGACGCTCGGGCCTCGCCGGCATTCTGGACTGATCAGGCGTTTGATCAGGCGGGCATCAGGCCCGACATGCCGCCGTCTTCTGCTGTTGCCTTCCAAGCGGCAACCGATTCCAGCGACCATTCCGTCGACAGGATGGAGGACACCTTCTTATATTCCGCATGCGCTGTATCCGGCGTCAGGGTCATGACGATATAGCCGTGACCGAACGGATCGTACCAGTCGACTTCCTTGTTGGCATCTGCCAACAGCTCGCCGAGATTCGGGACATCCTTGACGACAGAGCCCATGCCCGGCGAGGTGATCGAGGTGCAGCCGAACTCCACGCCGCGCTGATCGCCCTTGGCATCATACAGCGTGTTGGCCCAGGCCGTGTGCGTGTCGCCGGTCACGGTGACGAGGCGCGCGCCGGTCTTCTCGGCTGAAGCATAGAGGCGTTCTCGGGCGGCCGGGAAACCGTCCCAGGCATCGAGGTTGAACGGCAGGCCGAGGGCGGAGAAGCCGACCATGCCTTCGACATAGGGGCTGTCCTGTGCGGCGATCTGTTCCGGCGTCAGAACTTCGCCCATGTTCGGCAGGGCGACCTTGGCCATGATCACCTGATTGGCCAGCACCTGCCAAGTCTTGCCGGCGGAGACGGACTTGCCAAGCTCGCCTTCCAGCCAGACTTCCTGTTCGGCGCCGAGCATCGTGCGGGCAGGATCATTGACTTCGGCCACTTTCGCCTCGATGCGGGCCATCATTTCTTCCTGAGACGGATTACCGGCGAGGACGGAATACCATTCAAGCTCCGGCGACCGGCCGGTCAGGCGGGACTCCAGCGCGTGGACGGTGGCGACGTCGCCGAATTCGAAGCTGCGCCAGACGGCAGAGGTGATCTTGCCGGGCTCCGGCTCGCGCACCGGGATCCATTCGAAATAGGCCTGGATAGCGGCCATCTTCCGGTCAGACCAGCTGCCTTCATTGTTTTCCGGATTATGGTTCTGTGCGCCCGTACGGTAGGAATCATTCGCGCTTTCATGGTCGTCCCAGGTGCAGATCCACGGGGCCGCCGCATGGGCAGCCTGCAGGTTCGGGTCGGACTTGTACTGGGCATGGCGCAGGCGGTAGTCGGCCAACGTGATACATTCCGTCACCGGATCATGCAGGCGGCCGAGCTTTTCGGCCACTTCGCTGCCATAGCCGTCGATGCCGTATTCATAAATATAGTCGCCCAGGTGCAGGATCACGTCGAGGTCTGGCTCTTCCGACAGGGCCTTGTAGGCATTGAACTGGCCGAACTGCCAGTTGGAGCAGGAGATGACGATCATCTTCACCGGTGCGTCGCCTGAAGCGGCCGTCGTGCGCGTGCGCCCGGTGGGGGAGGCGACATCGCCGCCTTCTGTCAGGGCGGTGAATTTGTAGGTGTAGGTGGTGGCAGGCTTCAGGCCTTTCGCGTCGGCCTTGACGCAGAAGTCATGCGCGGCATCTGCGCTCAGCATGCCGGAGGCCACGAGGGCGCCGTCCTGGCCGAACACTTCGTATTTCACCGGGATCGCCCCGTCGCCGGACTTCGGCGTCACGCGCGTCCACAGGATGACGCGGTCGGTCAGCGGGTCACCGGAGGCGACACCGTGGAGGAATTCCACCTCGCCGGCGTAACCGGACGGGCCGGTCTTGGCAGCGGAGGTCGCGCAAGCAGCAAGGCTGAGTGTTCCTGTGGCGGCAGCACCAAGCAGGCCGCGGCGTGTGACGTTTGTCATGGGATATCCTCCAACTGGGCGGGGCCGGTCTAGCGCCGGTTCGAGACAATAGCATGACGCGCGCCTCCGCTTTCGTCTATAAGCCGCGCGATGACCCGCCCGATCCACCGACTGACCTTCACCGCCGCCCCGGACGATGCCGGCAAACGGCTCGATGTTTTCCTCGCCGCTGCGGCGGAGGACCTGTCGCGTTCGCGCCTGAAAGCCCTGATCCTGGAGGGGGCGGTCACGATGGACGGCGCGGCCGAGACCAATCCGAAAAAGCCGGTCATTGCTGGGGCCGAATACGCGGTCGCCGTGCCGGAACCGGTGGCGGCAGAGCCCGAGCCACAGGACATCCCGCTCGACGTGCTGTTTGAGGACGAGTATCTGATCGTCATCAACAAGCCGTCCGGCATGGCCGTGCACCCGGCGCCCGGCAGCCCGGACGGGACGCTGGTCAATGCACTGCTCCATCATTGCAAGGGCCAGCTTTCCGGCATTGGCGGGGTGGAGCGGCCGGGCATTGTGCACCGAATCGACAAGCTGACGACCGGCGTGCTGGTCGCCGCCAAGACGGAACAGGCCCATCAGGGCCTTTCGGCGCTTTTCAGCTCGCATGATATCGAACGCGCCTACCTCGCCGTCACGCGCGGCGCCCCCCGGCCTTCGCAGGGGACCGTGGACGAGCATATCGCCCGCTCCAGCGGGGACCGGAAGAAGATGGCCGTGGTCAAGAATCCGGAGGCCGGGTTCGGGCGCCATGCGGTGACGCACTACAAGACGCTGGAAACCTTCGGCATCCGAGAGAAGGGCACGAATTTCCCGTCAGCCGCGCTCGTCGAGTGCCGTCTGGAAACCGGGCGCACCCACCAGATCCGTGTGCACATGGCGCATATCGGTACGCCTCTGGTCGGCGATCCGGTCTATGGCCGCCACAAGGGCGTCTCGGCGCTGGGCTCAGGGCCGGGGCGCGATGCCGGCTTCGATGCGGCGCGCGCCTTTCCGCGTCAGGCGCTGCATGCCGCCGTGCTCGGCTTCGTGCATCCCATAACGAAAGAGGCGCTCCGGTTCGAAGCGCCTCTGCCTGAGGATATGAGCGATCTGATCGCGGCGCTGCAGCGCCTTCCCAAAAAGGTTTAGTGGCGAAAACAGTCTAGTTTTCGGCCATCTCCTGTCCGGCCGCGGCTTCGGTCGTGACCAATGGTTCGAAGCGCAGCTTTTTCGCCGTCAGGGTCACATCGCCGATCTTCTTGGAATCGGCGGCGATCTTGATTGGCACCGATGCGCCATTTTCCAGTGGGGCGAGCCACATGCGCAATGGGCCGTCGATGCCGGTCAGATTGTCATTGTCGGCTTCGCCCTTCTTGTAGCCGGCGATCTTGTCCATGGTGACATGGCACTCGATGGCTTCGCCGGTCCAGACAGGCGTGTCGACGCGTTTCGTGCCGGCATTTTTGAGGTGCAGATAGGTCAGCTGCCGTCCGTCGAAGATACGGATCGGACCGCCGCAGGGGTCTGCGCCAGGCGCCCGCGGCTCCAGCGCGAACGTGATCAGCGCCGTGATCGGATCGTTCGTCTTCAGCACCTGTTCCGTTGTGGCCGCCGGATCACCAAGGTTCCCGAACACCGGATTGGCATTCATGGTGAAATCCGTATCGGTGATTTCCATCTCCACCTTGCGGTTCTTTTTCCCGTCCTTGTTCTGCGAGACATAGGTGCGGGTCTTCAGCTCATTGTTGCGGGTTTCGCCTTCGGCATGGATGTTCATGTCATAATTGACGAACCAGTCCGCGATGCCGGTGACCTTCACGCGCGAGTCGATCGTGTAGGTATCGGGCTGCAGGTCGGTCGTGAACGTGGCCCGGCCGGTGGCCGGAATGAAGAAGATGTAGGCCTTGGCCTGCAGCTCGTATTCCATCCGCGTCGGCGTGCCGGCCTTCACATTGGTCAGGATGGCGCCCGAAGCGTTCTTCGGGGCAGGCGATTTTTCGGCGCTGGCCTGGCCTGCCGTGGCCCATCCCGCCGTGGCGAGCCCGGTCAGGGCCAGTGTGGCGGCGGAAGCAAGGAAGATCGAACGTTTCATCATCTGAACTGTACCGTTTCCTGACCGGCCGGGAGGGCTGGTCACTTTAGTTAAGCCATATATAGGCATCCGGTGCCAACGCTGCCTGAACAAGCCTGTCGTTTTCCCGCCTTAATCGGGCGGATTTGCGGTCAAACCTTGTGACAAGCAGTTACAGGCCCTGTGAACTGAGGATTCGCCGCACACCGGAGTTGACAGGCAGGCCTCAGGCGTTTTAACAGCGCGCCTTCGAGATAAGACCCATTTATTGGAGCGAGACCATGTCCCGCGAGTGTGAACTTACCGGCACCAAGCCGATGGTCGGCCACCGTGTCAGCCACTCCCAGATCAAGACGAAACGGATTTTCCGTCCGAACCTCGTGCGCGTCACGCTTCACTCCGAAGCGCTGAACCAGAACTTCCCGATGCGTATCACCGCCTCGGCTCTGCGCACCGTCGACAAGCTGGGTGGCCTCGACGGCTTCCTGGCCAAGGCCAAGGACGACACGCTGTCGGCCAAGGCTCTCAAGATCAAGCGCGATATCGCCAAAAAGGCAATTGCCTGATATCTGCGCATATCTGCAGCAGAAATTGCAGAAACGGAACAGCGCGCCAGTTTTGGCGCGCTTTTCTTTTGCCCCTTGGAAAATCGCGTGGCAGGAGAAAGACCGCTGATCAACGGAGGTCTTAAATGTTGCGCTTTGCCAGTCTCGCCCTCGCCCTGACACTCGCTGCCTGCGGCGCAGGCCAATCGGCAGAGCCGGCAGACACGGTCCCCGCGCAGAAACTGACCGTCTTTACCGGCGGCACGATCTATACCGGAAATCCTGACCTTCCGACCGTCGATGCCGTCGTGGTCGGCGAGGATGGCCGCATCGTCGGCACTGCCCCGCCGCTCTCGGAGGACTGGGACGAGGCCGAGATCGATCTCGTCGATCTCAAGGGCAGCTTCATGTATCCGGGTTTCACGGATTCCCACGCCCACCTCATGGGGATTGGCCAACGTGAACTGAACCTCAGCCTGGAAGGCACCGCCTCCATCGCCGAACTGGTGACTCGGATCGAATCCGAACTGGTCGGCATGGAGCCGGGCGTGCTGCTGTTCGGCCGCGGCTGGATTGAGACCGGCTGGCCGGAAGGCCGCATGCCGTCGGCGGCAGACCTCGATGCCGTCAGCCCGGACAATCCGGTGATCCTCACCCGCGCAGACGGCCACGCCATGGTGGTGAACACCGCCGCAATGGAAGCGGCCGGCATCACCGATGAAACGGAAAGCCCGGACGGCGGCGCGATTGAACGCGACGCTGACGGCCATGCCACTGGTATGCTGATCGACAATGCCATGGGCCTGGTCGCGCCGCTGCGGACCAAGCCCGATGCCGCCGACAAGGCGCGGGCGCTGGAAACCGGCGCGAAAGTCTATGTCTCGCGCGGCTGGACCGGCGTGCAGAACATGAGCGTCGGTCCGGATGAAGCCCCGATCATGCTGGAACTGGCCGGGGAGGGGAAAATGCCCCTGCGCCTGTGGAACGCCTTTGATGCAACCGAGGAGGGCATGGCTCTCGCGGCGGCTCGGGAATACGAAGCGCCGACGATCACCAACAATGCCATCAAGCTCTACATGGACGGCGCGCTCGGCTCGCGCGGGGCCCAACTGATCAAGCCCTATTCCGACCGTCCGGATACGTCGGGCCTCTCCCTCATCACCGATGAAGACCTCGCCGACTTCATGAAGCGTGCCGACGAGTCGGGTATTCAAGTGGCCATCCATGCCATCGGCGACCTCGCCAACCAGCGCATTCTCGATATCTATGAAGCCGGCGGTTACCCGCCGGAGAAGCGCTGGCGCATCGAACACACGCAGATCCTCGCCCCGACGGATATCGCTCGCGTCGGTGCCCTCGGCCTGATCGCGTCCATGCAGCCGAGCCACGCCATTGGCGACCTGCATTTCGCCCCGTCCCGCCTCGGCATCGACCGTCTGGCTGGGGCCTATGCCTGGAAGGCGCTGATCGATGATGGCGCCGTTGTCGCGGGCGGCTCTGATGCGCCCGTGGAAGTCGGCTCGCCGCTGATCGAGTTCTATGCTGCGGTCGCCCGGAAAGACCTCAAAGGCTTCGAAGGCGAAGGCTGGCACCCGGAACAGAAGCTGACCCGCGAGCAGGCACTCGCCCTCTTCACCTCCTCGGCCGCTTACGCAGCCTTCCAGGAAGACGACCTCGGCACGATCGAGGCCGGCAAGCTCGCAGACTTCACCGTCTTCGACATCGACCTGATGACCGTTCCGGAAGCGGAAATCCTCGATGCCAAAACGGTCATGACTGTCGTGGGCGGCAAGATCGTGTATGATGCCAGCTCGGCTGAGGGCCAGTAGGGGCACAATTCAAAGGAGAGGCGAATGCCTCGATTGATGCAGCGTCTTATCGCCCTGCCGGCGATTGGCCTTGCCGCCTGTGCTACGGTTTCCACACCCGCCGCCACCGAACAGGAATTGCTGGAAGCTGACCGGGCGTTCGCTGCCCGCGCGCTGGAAATCGGCGCCGGACCGGCCTTTGTCGAGTTCGCCGCCGATGACGTCACCATCTTCCCCGCCGGGGCGGCGCCCGCCGCAGGTAAGGCGGCTGTTGAAGAGTGGACGTCCGCATGGCCCGCCGACATGATCATCGAATGGGCGCCAGAGGCGGCCCAAGCCGGTGCGGGCGGGGATTTCGGCTACACCTGGGGCTACGCCACCTACACCCAGCGCGGGCAGGAGGGCGCCTCCTACGGCAAATACATCACCATCTGGCAGCGCCAGGAGGATGGCAGCTGGAAGTGGATTGCCGATATGGGGGCAGGCGCCCCGGCGCCGGAAGACCGCTAGCGCCCACGAGCCGTCTTCCCGCGGGCTGCAGGATTTACCCTACGTCGCACTAGCCCGGACACGTAGCCGTGCTAGAAGCCTAATTGTATGAATAGACCTCCCGAAGCCTGAGATATTTGCAATGACCGTAATGAGTGACACCACCGCCCTGGACGGCCTGGAACCGACCGAGAAAATCAATGTCCGCAAGGTGTTCGGCCTCGACACGGACATGGTGGTACATGGCTTCAAGACCCGCACCGAATATGTGCCGGAGATTGACGACGCCTACCGGTTCGACCCGCAGACGACGCTGGCGATCCTTGCCGGCTTCGAACACAACCGCCGGGTCATGGTGCAGGGCTATCACGGCACCGGGAAATCGACCCACATCGAACAGGTGGCCGCGCGCCTCAACTGGCCGATGATCCGGGTCAACCTCGACAGCCATGTCAGCCGGATCGACATGGTCGGCAAGGACGCCATCGTCTTGAAGGAAGGCCAGCAGATCACCGAATTCCGCGAAGGCATCCTGCCATGGGCGCTGCAGCGCCCGGTGGCGATCACCTTCGACGAATATGATGCCGGCCGTCCGGATGTGATGTTCGTGATCCAGCGTGTTCTGGAAAGCTCAGGCAAGCTGACCCTGTTGGACCAGAACCGTGTCATCGCGCCGAACCCTTATTTCCGTCTGTTCTCGACCACCAACACGGTCGGCCTCGGCGACACGACGGGCCTCTATCACGGCACGCAACAGCTGAACCAGGGCCAGATGGACCGCTGGAACATCGTCACAACGCTGAACTATCTGGAACACGACGCCGAAGTGGAGATCGTGAAATCCAAGGCGACTGGCGTGGACGACGACACGCTCGCCAAGATGGTGACGCTCGCAGACCTGACCCGGAACGCCTTCATGGCCGGCGACCTCTCCACCGTGATGAGCCCGCGGACCGTGATCACCTGGGCGGAAAACTTCGCCATCTTCGGCAATCTCGGCCATGCCTTCCGCATGACCTTCCTCAACAAATGTGACGAGCTGGAACGCCCGTTGGTCGCCGAGATGTACCAGCGCTGCTTCGCCGAGGAACTGCCTGAAAGCGCCCTGATGGTGCGGGTGGCCTGAGATGAGCGGCACAGTCATCGAGCTGACGAGCGGTGACGGCTTCCGGTTCAATGCGCTGCATGTTCCGGCCAGGGGCGCACGCAAGGGCGGCCTGGTACTGGTGCAGGAAATCTTCGGCGTGAACTCCTACATGATCGAGGCGTGCGAGCGCTTTGCTGCCGAAGGCTATGAAGTGCTTGCCCCGTCCATGTTCGACCGCCAGAAGAAAGGCTTCGCCACTGAAAGCCATTCCGCGGAAGCGATCGCGGAAGGCGGCGGTTATGCCCGCGCGAACGGCCTCGACAACGCCATGGCGGACATTGCGGCCTGCATCGCCGAACTGGAGGCCCCGGTCTTCATCACCGGTTTCTGCTATGGCGGGTCGATGGCCTATCTCGCCGCCTGTCAGCTGGACGGCCTGTCCGCCGCGAGCGGCTATTACGGCAGCCTCTTGCCCGGCGCGAAGGACCAGGCGCCGAGATGCCCGACCATCGTTCATTTCGGCCAGCACGATGCGCACATTCCGATGGAAGGCGTGCGCGCGTTCGAGCAGGCGAGGCGCGATGTGCCGGTCTATGTCTATGACGCCGGCCACGGCTTCGCCCGGCGGCGCTCTGACGACCATGACGCCCACGCCGACGAGCTCGCTTTCCGCCGCACCCTCGACCTTTTCAACCAGGCCGCCGCCGATGCGGGCTTCTAGATTGCGCCCCGGCGCACCAGATAAGACTTAGATGGCCAAGGACACGACCCCTCAGGAACTCTTCAAGCAAGCGCTCGCCGTGACGACTAAGGCGATGAGCGCGGACCGGGACGTGGAAGTCGGCTTTGGCAATGATGCCGGTGCCGATGCCGAGCGTATCGTGCTGCGCCCGCCGCCGGTCACACTGCCGGCCGAGGTGGCGGCCCGTATCCGCGGCGAGGCCGATGCCGTTGCCCTGCGCAAGGCGCATCATGACGCCGCCGCCCACAGCAAGCACCGCCCGCAAGGCGAGTTGCCCCGGAAGGTGTACGACGCGGCCGAAACCGCACGGATCGAAAGCCTCGGCGCCAACGCCATGCGCGGCACGGCCAACAATCTGGACGCGGTGCTGACCTATCGCTGCCAGTCCGGCGAATTTGCCATGGGCACAGAAGAGCCCGAAGCCGTGCTGGCCCCGGCGATCGAATTCCTGCTGCGCGAGCGCCTGACCGGCCGACCGCTGCCGGAAGCGGCAAACCGTGTGGCCGATGTCTGGCGTGAACAGGTCGCCGAGAAGACCGGCGACGCGCTCGACAAGCTGATCTCCCAACTGCACGACCAGCCGGGCTTTGCCCGCACCGTGCGCGACATGATCCGGGACCTGACGGCCACCGATGTACCCAGCGAGGACGCTGAAACCAGCGAAGACCAGCAGGACAGCGAGATGGAGTCCGAGCAGCAGCCGGACCAGGGCGAGCAGGAAATGCAGTCCGAGGAGGAAATGGGTGCCTCCACCGAGCAGATGGAAGCCGGGGACACGGAAGAAATGGAAGGCGAGGAATCCAACGTCTCTGTCGATCAGGACATGGACATGGAGTCCGACGACACGCCGGACGACGACGAAGACGGCACCCAGCCGCTGCGCCCGAATTTCCGCGACGGCGACGACAAGGACCGCTTCACCTATTCGGTCTTCACCCGCGAGCATGACGAAGTCGCGCAAGCGCCGGACCTTTGCGATGCCGAAGAGCTGACCCGCCTGCGCGCCTATCTGGATCACCAGCTGCAGGGGCTGCAGGGCGCGGTCTCGAAACTCGCCAACAAGCTGCAGCGCCTGTTGATGGCGCAGCAGAACCGGTCGTGGAGCTTTGACCTGGAAGAGGGCGTGCTGGACACCGCGCGCCTGACGCGTGTCATCACTGATCCGACCGCGCCGCTGTCTTTCAAGCAGGAAGACGATTCGGAATTCCGCGACACGATCGTGACGCTGCTGCTGGACAATTCCGGTTCCATGCGTGGCCGCCCGATCATGGTGGCGGCTCTGTGTGCGGACATTCTGGCCCGCACGCTGGAACGCTGCAATGTGAAGACCGAAGTGCTGGGTTTCACCACCAAGGCGTGGAAAGGCGGCCTCTCCCGTGAAGACTGGGTGAAGGCCGGCAAGCCGTCCTCCCCGGGGCGCCTCAATGATGTGCGCCACATCGTCTACAAGCAGGCAGACGCCCCGTGGCGCCGCGCCCGCAAGAATCTCGGCCTGATGATGCGAGAGGGCCTGCTGAAAGAGAATATCGACGGCGAGGCGCTGCTCTGGGCGCATGACCGTCTGCTGGCCCGGCCGGAACAGCGCAAGATCCTGATGGTGATCTCGGACGGTGCGCCGGTCGACGATTCCACGCTGAACGTGAATGTCGGCAACTATCTCGAGCGCCACCTCCGCCAGGTGATCGAGGAGATCGAAACGCGCAGCCCGGTGGAACTGATCGCCATCGGCATCGGTCACGACGTGACGCGCTATTACAAGCGCGCCGTCACCATCGTGGACGCCGAACAGCTCGGCGGCGCGATGACGGACCAGCTGGCGAGCCTGTTCGACGAGAACCAGCCGAATCCGAAGGCGATGGCCATTCCTCCGCTGACGGAACGCACCGTCCGTCCCGGCGCCGTCTCAGGCGCCTCCAGCGGCGCGCCCTCCTATGGCAAAGGCAAGAAAGTCGGCATCGGCCGCGCCGTGAAGACGACCAGCTTTCAGGAAGTGAAGGGCGCTAAGAAGTAGCGGCGCTCTTTACGGGAAACCCGCCCGCCTTGCTGAGGGATGAGCTGACGGGGTGCTGCAGCACCGTCTCCAGCCATTTCGAGGTCCTGATCAGCTTGGCGAGGTCCAGCCCCGTTTCGAAGCCGCCGCGTTCCAGCATGTAGACGACATCTTCCGTCGCCACATTGCCCGTCGCCGCCGGCGCAAAGGGGCAGCCGCCGATGCCTCCGCAGCTCGCATCGATCACGTCGACGCCCGCATCCACCGCCGCTGCCACATTGGCGAGGCCCTGTCCGCGCGTGTCGTGGAAATGCATGCGCAGGTAAACGTCCGGTGCCTCGATCCGTACCCGGTCGATGGCGCGGCGCACGGCCCAGGGGTCTGCGACGCCAATCGTGTCGCCGAGGGCGAGCTCTGCCACCCCCGCGCGCTGCGACTGGGCGGCGAGATTGCCGACCACGCCCATGTCCACTTCGCCATCATAGGGGTCGCCGAACGCGACAGAGATCGTGGCGGAGAGGGGGATGCCTGCCTCATGCACCAGCGGCGCGCACTGGGCCAGCATGTCCGCGCTCTCCTGCGGGCTCATGCCCTGGTTCTTCCGGCCGAAGGTTTCGCTGGCGACCAGCACGAAATTGATCTCGTCGGCCTGCGCATCAATGGCGCGGCGTACGCCTTTTTCATTGAGGGCGAGCGCGATGTGGCGCGTCGGCTTCGACCGGTCGAGCCTGGCGAAGACGGCCGGGCTGTCCGCCATTTTCGGTACGGCCTTCGGTGAGACAAAGCTGCCGGATTCCATCCGCTTCACGCCCGCGTCTTCCAGCCGGGCAATGAATTCCAGCTTCTGCTCGACCGTCAGGTTTGCAGGATCGTTCTGCAACCCGTCACGCGGGCCGACTTCCACAATGTCGATGCGGCGGGTCATGATGCTCCTATCGTCCTTTGAACTGCGCAGCGCGGCGTTCCACAAAGCTCGCCACACCTTCCTTGAAGTCGAATGTGGTAAAGCTTTCCTCCATTGCAGCATCTGCTTCTGCAAGAGAGTCGCCGAAACTCTGGAAATAGGTCTTGCGCACCTGCTGTTTCATCACCGCGACAGAGCGGGGCGAGACCATGGTGGCGAGGTGGTGGGCGGTGTGCTGTACATTGCCCATCAGCTCGCCGACCGGCAGGGCTGCATTGACGAGGCCCAGCTCTGCGGCTTCGGCCCCGGTAAACTTGCGGGCGGTGAAGAGCAGGTCCAGCGCCTTGGCTTCACCGATCAGGCGCGGCAACAGCCAGGCGATGCCATGTTCCGCGATCAGGCCGCGCTGGGCAAAGGCGGTCGTGAATTTTGCCTCGGCGGCGGCGTAACGCAGGTCCGCGAACAGGGCGAAGATCAGGCCGATCCCGGCGCAGGCGCCATTGATCGCCGCGATGATCGGCTTCGGGCAGGCATACATGTAGCCGAACCGGCCCGGATAGAGATCGCGCAGGTCAGACGGCGCTTCCTCGATTTCCGCCAACCGGTCGCGCGCGCCGCCCTGAATGCCCTGCAGAACATCCATGTCCGCCCCGGCGCAGAAGCCGCGCCCGGCGCCCGTCACCACGATCACACGCACGGCGTCGTCGCTGCTGGCGGTCACAATCGCGTGTTTCAGTTCATTGTGCATGACGTCGGTCCACGCGTTCAGCCGGTCCGGCCGGTTGAGGGTCAGCGTCAGCACCCCGTCCTTCAGGTCGCTCAGGATCTGCTCATAGTCCGCCATGGTCATGCCTCCGTCATGGGTTGGTCCGTTATGGACTCGTATGACCACAGCCTAGACTGTGGCTGGCGCGAAGGGGAGGGGTGACGTATGGAGCGGGCATGACACAATTTCCGCCCCCCCTTTCCGGAAGTGCGCAGGACGAGACGTCCGAATTGCGCCCGAAATTCAATGCCGACGGCCTGATTGCCGCCATTACGCAGGACGCAGAAACCGGCGACGTGCTGATGCTGGCCTGGATGAATGCCGACGCGCTCGCCGCCACGCTTGAGACGCGCCGGGCCACTTACTGGTCCCGTTCGCGCGGCGAATTGTGGGTAAAGGGCGAAACTTCCGGCCACACGCAGGAAGTGGTGGATGTGCGGATCGACTGCGATCAGGACGCGGTCCTCTTGAAGGTGAAACAGACCGGCGGGGCCTGTCACACCGGCCGGGCGAGTTGTTTCTACCGGATAGTCCCTTTTGAAGGGACTGCGCTTTCGCACGATCCGGACATGGGGTAGGCTTTCCTTCAGTGGGTTTCACCGAACTGAAGGGGGTTCTGATGCGCCTGATCCATGCGCTGCTCGCAACAACTGCGTTTACGCTCGCACCGGCCTGTGCGCCGAAATCTGCACCGCCTGAGGTGCCTGCCGAACCGGAAACCGGGATAGTTGCCGAAGCCGAAGCGCCGGCTCCGCTGAACGTGAACGTGCTGGACTGCGGCACGATCAATGTGCTCGATCTCGATGCCTTTTCCAGCGCCGGGGATTATGCCGGCCAGTCGGACACGTTCACCGACACCTGTTACGTCATCAATCATCCGGATGGCCGCCTGCTGTGGGATCTCGGCCTGCCGGGCATGCTGGCGGGCGCCGGAGAGCAGAATGTCAGCGGCATTTTCAATGTCTCGCTGGACAAGACGATCACCGCCCAGCTCGCCGATCTTGGCCTGACACCGGACGACATCGACTATGTCTCTCTCTCGCATGACCATTTCGATCATATCGGCCAGGTGGACCAGGTGCAGGGCGCGACCTGGATCGTTCAGGAAGACGAATACAACGACATGTTCCCGCCGGAAGGCACCGAGCGCGCGGTCGATCCGCAGCTCGCTGCCATGTGGGCCGCCTTCGGTCCGATGGATGCGAAGACCATCTCCGGCGACTATGATGTCTTCGGCGATGGCACCGTGAAGATCCTCGAAATGCCGGGTCATACGCCGGGCCATTCTGTCCTGCTGCTGGATATGCCGGAAAGCGGCCCGGTCCTGCTGGCAGGGGACCTGTATCACCGCACGGAAAGCCGCGACCTGCGCCGGGTGCCGCGCTTCAACTGGAGCGAACCGGTCACGCTGGAATCGATGGACAAGTTCGAGGCCCTGGCC
This sequence comes from Hyphomonas sp. GM-8P, assembly GCF_003263315.1. Taxonomy (NCBI): domain Bacteria; kingdom Pseudomonadati; phylum Pseudomonadota; class Alphaproteobacteria; order Hyphomonadales; family Hyphomonadaceae; genus Hyphomonas; species Hyphomonas sp. GM-8P. The sequence goes on along the minus strand of NZ_AWFE01000138.1, from coordinate 96,487 downwards.
GAAGAGCTTGGCGCCAAGGTGATTCTGCAGCACGAGCCGGACGATGTCGAACCGCTTGGCGGCGTGATCCGGTAGGGAGGCATGAAACGCCTTCTAGCGTCCCTTTTTCTCGTCCTGTTTGTCGGTGCCTGTGAAACACAGACCTTTTCGGCATTGGATGAAAAGTCCCCTGAATGGCGGCTCGTCTTTCAGGACGAGTTCAGCGGCAGGGGCCGTCCGGATCCGGACAAATGGATTTCAAAGGAATACAATCGCCGGCCCAATGATGACGGCCCGGATGGCTGGTGGGATCCCACCAATGCCTATCTGAACGGGTCAGGCAAGCTGGTGCTCAAAACCAGCGTCATCAAGAACCGCAATCCGGATGAGGATTCGGATCCCTACGACTATGCCAGCGCCATGGTGTCGACGGAGGGAAAATTCGAGCAGGCCTTCGGCCGTTACGAAGTGCGGGCGAAATTGCCACACTCGCCGGGCTGGTGGTCCGCCTTCTGGCTGTTCTCACAGTCCGTACACCATGTGGACGGGTCTGGCCGCGACGGCACGGAAGTCGACATCATGGAAACCTTCGGCTGGAACGACAAGGTGCACCATGCGCTGCACTGGGACGGTTATGGGGAACAGCACCAGTGGAGCGCTTTCTCCGCGGTACGGCCGGGCATCCGGCGGGGCTGGCACACCTTCACGCTGGAATGGTTCCCCGACGAATACATCTTCTATGTCGACGGTCAGGAAACCTGGCGCTCATCCGCCGGCGGCGTCAGCCAGAATCCGCTTTGGGTGAAGCTTTCCGGAGAGATCTCCTCGCGGGAAGACATGGCCAACAAATGGTGGGCGAACACGCCTGATCCGGACAGGTTTCCGGACAAGTTCGTGATCGACTGGGTGCGCGTCTACGAACACGTGCCGTCTGCGGAATAGGCCGCCGGCAGACTGATTTGCCTGCCGGTAAAGGTGATGGGGGCTAATTGCCCCCTTCGACCAGGCGGCGCGCGATGACCATGGCCTGCACTTCGCCAGCACCCTCGAAGATGTTGAGGATACGGGCATCCTGCAGGATACGGCTGATCGTGTATTCCAGCGCGAAGCCGTTGCCGCCATGGATCTGCACGGCATTGTCAGCGGCGGCCCAGGCGACACGTGCGCCGAGCAGCTTGGCCATGCCGGCTTCGAGGTCGCAGCGCTTGCCTTCGTCCTTCTTGCGGGCGGAGTAATAGGTTAGCTGGCGCACGCCGACGAGTTCTGCGGCCATCATCACCAGCTTGTTGGCAACGCGCGGGAATTCGAAGATCGGCTTGCCGAACTGGTTGCGGTCGAGGGCGTATTGCAGGCCGGTCTCGAATGCGTTCTGCGCGACGCCAATGGCACGGGCCGCCGTCTGGATGCGGGCACTTTCGAACGTTGCCATCAGGTGCTTGAAGCCCTGGCCTTCCACGCCGCCGAGCAGGTTCTCCGACTTCACCTTGAAGTTGTCGAAGCCGATTTCGTATTCCTTCATGCCGCGATAGCCGAGCACTTCGATCTCGCCGCCAGTCATGCCTTCGGCCGGGAACGGGTTGGCATCGTCGCCGCGCGGTTTCTCGGCGAGGAACATGGACAGGCCGGAAAAATTGTTCGTGGCCGGATCGGTCCGGGCGAGCAGCGTCATCACGTCCGCGCGCACCGGGTGGGTGATCCAGGTCTTGTTGCCCGTGATCGAGTAGGTCTCACCATCGGCATCCTTCACCGCGCGGGTGCGCAGGGAGCCGAGGTCGGACCCGGTGTTCGGTTCGGTGAAGACAGCCGTCGGCAGGATCTCGCCGCTGGCGATCATCGGCAGCCACTTCTCCTTCTGTTCCGGCGTGCCGCCGATCAGGATCAGTTCCGCTGCAATCTCGGAACGGGTACCGAGCGAGCCGGTGCCGATATAGCCGCGGGAAAGTTCTTCGGAGACGACGCACATCGCCGTCTTGCCCATGCCGAGGCCGCCGAAATCTTCCGGAATGGTCAGGCCGAACACGCCGAGCTCTGCCATCTCGTTGACCACGTCCATCGGGATATAGTCGTTGCGCAGGTGCCAGCCATGGGCGTGCGGCTTGATGCGTTCGGAGGCGTATTTCGCAAACTGCTCACGCACCATGCTCATGGTTTCGTCGAGGCCAGTCTCCTCGACCGTATTGCGTGTCAGGGCATCCGGCAGCAGGGCAGCGGCAGCGGCCATCGAGGCCGGCGTCTTGCCTTCGGTGATCAGCTTCTTGATTGATGCGTCCGCGAACAGCGCGCCCGAAGCTTCGAGGCTGCCAAGTTCGTGCGGGCGAATGGTCTCGCCCTGGTTCATCGGGATGCCGCCGACAATCTGGGCGCAATAGTCGCTGAACAGGATCTGGGACAGCAGGGCTTCGATCTCGCCGAACTTGCCTTCGGCTTCGAGGCGGGAGGCCCATTCGGACACCTGGCGCAGCGTCTCGACATAGGTGACGAGCCAGGACAGGCCGTGCGCGAGGTGCTGGTGGCGCTCGAACGCCTTGCGGTCCGGACGGCCGTCTTCGCCAGCCAGCTGGCCGCAGGCGCCGGAGGTTGCGGCAGCCGCATAGGTGTCGAGCGCGCCGAGGGCGTCGCGCATCGTGGCCGTCAGGCCTTCCATCACAATCGGTTGCTTGTCCTGAACCATTTCGCCGGTGCTCATATCCTTGCCCCTTTTCAGTTTTTTGCCCTTATAGGGGCCTCTCTTTGCCCTGTCAGTCCATATTTGTGCGGTGCAACATCGCAGGCACTCACTCCATCCTGCGGAAACGCTTTCCCTGCGACCGGACCATGGCCCGGCCCAATGGTTCCGGCAGGATGCGGGACAGGGTCGCTATCCCTTTGTTGACGAGGCCCGGCACGACGACCGGTTGTCCCCTGTTTACGGCCTCGATGCCCTGGCGGACCACTGGTTCTGCAGGCATCCACATCCATTTCGGCATCTTGTTGGTGTCTTCCCGCGTGCCGTTCACGTCATGGAACTCGCTCCAGGTGAAGCCGGGGCAGAGCGCGGTGCAGTGAATGTCTTCATGGCCGAGGCTTTCGCATTCGGCATTCAGGCTTTCGGAGAATTTGATCAGGCCGGCTTTGACGCTGGCATAAAGCGTGTGCCCGGCGCTTCCGGCGGCGTAGCCCGCGAGCGAGGCGACATTGATGATCCGGCCATAGCCGCGCTCCACCATGCCCGGCAGGACCCGGTGCGCCAGTTCCAGCGGCGCGACATAGAGCACCTGCAGGAAGTCGGCCTGATCCTTCCAGCTGGTGGAGAAGAAGGTACCCGGCAGGCCGTAACCGGCATTGTTCACCAGCGCATCGACATGGCGGCCCTTTTCGTCAAGCGCGGCGAGGATCTTTGCCGGCGCGGATTTCTTCGCCAGGTCCTCGGCGATCACGATCGCCGTCACCTTGTATTTTTCCTCGATTTCGGCCGCGAGCGTTTCAAGCCGGTCAGCGCGCCGCGCCGTCAGCGCAACGTCCCATCCGAGCGCGGCATACTGGCGGGCGAATTCTGCGCCGATTCCGGCGGAGGCTCCTGTGATCAGGCAAAGTCGGCGTTCCATAAATGCGCTCCTTTGCCTTTAGATGTAGCGCATTCCGCTCCGGGTAACAGGCCCCGCCAGACAAGACCTGTCAGATGCGCCGGACGAGGAATCCCGCCCGCGGGAAATGAACATGCACCGTTCCGGCTTCCTCAGACAGGCGTTGCAGGATCACGCGCTGGGAATCGGCATGCACGATTTCGCCTTCCACCCAGACCTGTCCGTAATCGTCCGGAGCCACCGCCACCATGTCGCCGGGGGCAATATCCTGCGGCTCATATTTGGTTGTCGCCATGACGAGGCGCGGCGCGGCATGCAGGCCGATGTCCAGTGCTTCTTTCGAGGAGATGGTCTCCGGTTCCTGGCCTTCATATTCCTGCAGGCGCTCGAACCACGCCTTGGTCAGGTCGGCGGTCTCGAAACACTTCTCCAGGAAGTCCGGCAGGTTCTGCTGCATGAACCAGACATTCATGTAGGCATGAACGTCGACCAGTCCCGGCTTCATGCCGACGAGATACATGCCGGACCCAGCGCCCTGCCCGCCCTGAAGGCGTTCTTCCAGCAGCATCAGCCGCGCGCGCCACTGGTCGCGCATCATCGGGGCGACGGCTTTCATGGCGTTCACGTCGAACGGACGGCCCGACAGCTTTTCCCGGTCCTTCTTGAACTCCTCGCCAACCTTGTCGCCCATTTCGCCGAAGATCACAGCGACGGAAGACTGGAACCAGCGCCCATCTGTCCAGCCGGCCACCATCTGGGCAAGGCCTTCATGCCCCGGCAGCTTCAGCGCCGGCATCGGATAGCGTGCTTCCAGCTCGCGCAGGATGATGGCGGTGTCGCAATAGATGTCGGCGCCGATCTGCATGACAGGGGTCCGACGATAGCCGCCGGTCAGCGGCATCAGGTCCGGCCGGGGCATGATCACGGGGATCTCCACGCGTGACCAGGCGAGGTTCTTCAGGCGCAGGGCGAGACGGATTTTCTCGGCATAGGGCGAAGTCGGGTATTCGTGCAGAATAATGCTGCGTGCGTCCGCCATGTCCGTTTCTCTCCGGTCTCTTGTTTTTTGAGTTGTGTAGTCATGCCGGGCTTTTCACGGGCAGGGAAGAGGCCAATTCCGACCAGTCAGTATTGTGCATCTGCGCAAGAATCGGGTGGCCTGCCTTGGAACGCTCAGGCAAATTGATGCCCATGCAGACCCAAGCGACCCCTCTCGACGAACGCGCCGCCGCCTATGACCGCATGGCTGAGGCGCTCTCCTATCTGGGTGACACATGGCGGGACTGGCCGGATCTGGCCTCGATCGCGGGGGCCATGGGCCTCAGCCCCAGCCACTTCCAGCGGGAGTTTACCCGTTGGGCCGGCGTCTCCCCGCGCCAGTTCCAGTCGGCCATCGCCCATGCCGAGGCTGGCGAATTGCTGCGCCAGGGCGCGAGCGTTCTGGATGCGACGTTCGAGACGGGCCTCTCCGGCCCCGGACGCCTGCATGACTTGTTCATTGCGCATGAGGGCCTGACCCCCGGCGAAGCCAAGGCTGGCGGGCGGGGCGCTGACCTCGTGCTCGGCCGGGCGCCGACCCCGTTCGGGGAAGGGGCCTGGCTGATCTCGCCCCGGGGGCTCGTCGCGCTCGGTTTCATCGACGACAACGCCCCTGAAAAGGCCGGTTTCGTCCATCCGGGCTATGGCGAGGACGCCGCCTTTGCCGATCTGGCCGGGCGGTATCCGAACGCGGACATCCGCCGGGATGATGCGGCGGCGCGGAAAATGGCCGCGCAGGTCTTCGAAAAGGGTGAGCCGCTTCCGGTCGCGCTTTATGGCACGCCCTTCCGGCGGCAGGTCTGGCGCGCCCTGCTGGAAATCCCTGCCGGCACCACCTGTACCTATGGCGACCTGGCACGGGCGAGCGGGCATCCGAAAGCGGCGCGGGCAGTGGGGGCTGCAGTCGGCGCAAACCCGGTCAGCTGGTTCATTCCCTGTCATCGCGCCCTTGCGGCGGATGGGCGTCTTCATAATTATCATTGGGGTGTGGCCCGCAAACGCGCCATGCTCACTTATGAACGCGCCCATGCCGCCTGATGGCTGACCGGGGCGCACAGCCCGGACGGCCTACTCATGCTGCTCTATTTCTTCGTCGTTGCCGGATTGCTGATCTGGGGCGCCAGCCTTGCCTGGCGCTGGAGAGAGGTGAAGGCCTTTGCGCCGGACGTGCTCGCCGCGAAGAAGCGCGACAAGGAACTGCCTGAAAGCGTCACCGATGAGGCGTTCACCGACCTCTATCTGCGCAGCGAGGGGCCGAGGGGGCAGACCTATTTCTTCGTCTGCGCCGCCATCATGTTCCTGCTGCTCGGGCCCTTCGTGGCAGGCTTCAATGCCGTGTGGCAGATGTTCTGGGAGATGAGCGGAAAATCACCGGTCTTCGAGACCGGCACGCTGATCCACACATTCATGGTGTTCCTGACATTCATGTTCGCCACGATCGGTCTTCTGGCGATTGCCATGCGCCGCTATTACGCGCTGATGCCGCCCAATCTGAAACAAGTCATTCGCGATCTGAACGGAGGTGCCTTATGAGCATCGAATTCCTGCATACAATGGTGCGTGTCACCGATATCGACGCCTCGCTCAAATTCTATTGCCAGGGTCTCGGCCTGACCGAAGTCGGCCGCTATGACAGCGAGACCGGGCGCTTCACGCTGGTCTTCCTCGCGTCTCCGGCGGATATCGAACGGTGCGGCGGCATCCCGGAAGGCAAGAGCCCGACGGACATGCAGATCCCGATGATCGAGCTGACGCACAACTGGGATCCGGAAGATTATGGCGGCGGGCGGAATTTCGGCCATCTCGCCTATTCGGTCTCGGACATCTACGACGCGGTCGAAAAGCTGCAGGGCCTTGGCGTCACCATCAACCGTCCGCCGCGTGACGGGCGCATGGCCTTCGTCCGCTCGCCGGACGGGATCTCGGTCGAGCTCCTCCAGCAGGGCAAGCCGCTGGCAGCGAAGGAGCCCTGGGCCAGCGCGGAGAATATCGGCAGCTGGTAAGCCTGCCTCGCGGAAAACACCGCCGTATAGACGGTCCATACATGGTCTATACACGGTGTTCTTCATGGTGTTTTGAGGCCCCGGAAATGAAAACGCCCCGCCTGGCTGATACCGGGCGGGGCGTTTGTTTTGGGGGAGGGCGCCTTACTCTTTCGGCGCCTGCTTACGCTGGTCGATGATCGGATAGCGCGGCTTCGGTGTGCCGTTCCGGACGGCTTCGAAGTGCGCCTTGGTCATCGCGAACACGACCGGGCTCAGGAAGACCAGGCCGACAAGGTTCGGCGCGGCCATCATGCCGGTCAGCGTATCGGCAACCAGCCAGAACAGGTTCACGATATTGGCGACCGAGCCTTCGAACATCAGGGCAGCTGCACCAAGGAAGGTGACCACGATCCAGCTGATGCGGAACGGCAGGATCGACTTCTCGCCGAACAGGTATTCGCAGCAGCGTTCGCCATAATAGCTCCAGCCGAGAATGGTCGTGAAGCCAAACACGGTGAGGCCGATGGCGACGATATGCTCGCCGATACCGGTCAGGCCCGCATCAAACGCAGCAACGGTCAGCGGTGCGCCTGTGTCACAGCCAGCAGGCTGTCCGTTCGCCAGAATGTCGGCGGCATTGGCAGCGGTCGGAATGCATTCCGGGCCAAGCACGCCAGAGGTCAGGATCACGAGTGCGGTGATGGAGCAGACGATCAGCGTGTCGATGATCGTGCCCAGCATGGCGACGAGGCCCTGGTCGACCGGGTCCTGGATCTTGGCGGCAGCGTGGGCGATCGGGGCGGAGCCCTGACCGGCCTCGTTCGAGAATATGCCGCGCGCGACACCTTTCTGCATGGCCAACATCAGAAGGCCGATGGAGATGCCGGTGCCCGCGCTGTCAAAGCCGAACGCGCCCGAGAAGATCATGCCGAAGGCCGCCGGGACGGCGTCGAGGTGTAGCGAGATCACCAGCAGGCCGCCGGCAAGATAGGAGATCGCCATGACCGGTACGAGCCGGCTCGCCACGCTCGCAATCCGCTTGATCCCACCCAGGATCACCGCCGCTGCAGCGACGGACAGCACGATGGCCGAAATCAGCGGTGAGATGCCATAAGTTGCGTTCAGGGCATCGGCGATCGAGTTGGACTGGATCGAGGCGCCTGTGCCCCAGCTGGCCAGGATGCCCAGCGTCGCGAACAGGCCGCCGAGCCAGATCCATTTCTTCCCCATGCCGTTCTTGATGTAGTACATCGGCCCGCCGACATGGCGGCCATCATGGTCAATCTCGCGGAAGCGGACGGCCAGGACGCCTTCGGAATATTTCGTGGCCGTGCCGACGATGGCCGTGATCCACATCCAGAACACCGCGCCCGGTCCGCCAATAGCGATCGCTGCCGCGACGCCTGCAATGTTGCCCGTACCGATCGTGGAGGACAGGGCGGTCATCAGGGCGGCGAACGGGGTGACGTCACCTTCTTCATTCTGGTCCGGTTTCTTGAACAGCTGGCCGAAGGCGAAGGGGATCTTCAGAACCGACAAGAGCCGGAGGCCGATCGTAAGGTAGAGCCCGGTCCCCAGCAGGAGCACCAGCATGGGTGGCCCCCAGACAAATTCGTTTAGCGCCCGAATAATGTTTTCCATAAGCCTCCCCGGCTCCTTTACTCTGCTTGGGGCCGACACTAACCCCGTTTGCCCATGTGTGAAGCGAGCATTGCAGGTATGTAACGCTGCAAGGGCTCCGCAATCGGCTGTGGAAGGACGGCCTGTTTTCAGGCATAAGCCCGCGAATGACCGACCCCCGCGAACCCAAGCAGGCCAAAGGCGTCTTCATCAAGACCTATGGCTGCCAGATGAATGTATATGACTCCGAGCGCATGCGAGACGTGCTGCGGCCGCTCGGTTATGCGCCGGTAGATAGTGCCGATGAGGCCGACCTCGTAGTACTCAATACCTGCCATATCCGTGAAAAGGCGACCGAAAAGGTCTATTCGGAACTGGGCCAGCTGAAGCTGACCAAGCAGGCTCGCGGCGGCAATCTCACTATCGCCGTGGCTGGCTGTGTCGCCCAGGCCGAAGGTGCCGAAATCATGCGCCGCCAGCCTGCCGTGGACCTGGTGCTTGGCCCGCAGGCCTATCACAAGCTGCCGGAGATGATCGCCCGGGCCAGCCGCGCTGTGGGGGACCGGTTGGAAACCGAATTCGAGACACTCGAGAAGTTCGACGCCCTGCCGAAGACGCGCGAGGCGGACGGGCCGACGGCTTTCCTGTCCGTTCAGGAAGGTTGCGACAAGTTCTGCACCTTTTGCGTGGTGCCTTATACACGCGGCGCTGAACTCTCGCGTCCTGTCGACGATATTACGATGGAGGCCCGCAGCCTTGCGGCGCAGGGCGTGCGTGAGATCACGCTACTGGGCCAGAATGTGAACGCCTTCCATGGCGCCGCGCCGGCCCTGACCAATGAAGCCGACTGGACGCTTGGACAGCTCGTCCGTCACATCGCGAAAGTCGGCGGAATCGAGCGGATCCGCTACACAACCAGCCATCCCCGCGACATGGACGACGATCTGATCGCTGCCCATGGCGAAGTGCCGGAAATGATGCCTTTCCTGCACCTGCCGGTGCAGTCGGGCTCAGATAATATCCTGAAGGCGATGAATCGCGGCCACACGGCGGAAGAGTATCGCGAGATCATCCGCAAGGTACGAGAAGCCCGGTCCGATATCGCAATCGCCTCTGATTTCATTGTCGGTTTTCCAGGTGAGAGCGATGCCGATTTCGAGGCGACGATGCAGCTCGTCCGCGATATCGACTACGCAATCGCCTATTCCTTTAAATATTCAGCCCGCCCGGGTACGCCGGCAGCGGACATGTTCGGCCAGGTGCCGGAAGAGGTGAAGGACGCGCGCCTGCAGCAGCTGCAACAGCTTCTGCGCGAGCAGCAGATCGGGTTCAACCGCTCCAAGATCGGCCAGACCGTACCGGTCCTGATCACAGGCAAGGGCCGCAATCCGGGTCAGGCGCATGGCCGCTCACCGTGGCTTCAGGCCGTTCACTTCGAACTGCCGCTGGATCACGCCATGACGATACCGGACCTGGTCGGAACCATCGTGGACGTCCGCGTGATCGATGCGAGCCTCAACTCGCTGACCGGCGAACTGGTCAAAGTTCGCGAGGCCGCCCTGTGAGCGGAAAGCGCCGTCCGAACATGTCACCGGAAGCGCCGGTGAGCCGGTTCTACGAAGTCAGCAATGCCGAGCGCCTGCGTGACCTGTGCGGGCCGCATCACCGGTATCTGCACCGGCTGGAAGCTAAGCTGAAGGATTATGGCCTGCGCGCCGAAAGCCAGGGCGGCGGCATCCTGCTGGCCGGCACGGCGGAGGGCGTCTCCATTGCGGAGGCCGCGCTGGCGGAGCTGGAGCGCCGCATGCGGTCCGGCGCGGACATCACCGACATGGACCTTGATGCGGCCATTGAAGCCGCCTCCACCCCGGCGCAGAGTTTCGGCGGTGGCCTGAAGGGTCTGAAAAAGCCGATCACGCCGCAGACCAAGGGTCAGGCACGCTACATCAATCTGCTGGCCAATCCGGACAACGGGCTCGTCTTCGGCATCGGCCCGGCCGGCACGGGCAAGACCTTCCTGGCTGTCGCGGCCGGTGTGGCCGAATTGATCTCCGGCGCGCGCCAACGCCTGATCGTAACGCGACCTGCTGTCGAAGCGGGCGAAAAGCTCGGCTTCCTGCCCGGCACGCTGGAAGAAAAGGTCGACCCCTACATGCTGCCCATCTGGGACAGTCTGCGCGAACTGATGGGCCAGGAACAGATGGAACGCCGTATGGCGCGCGGCGAGATCGAGGTCGCTCCGATCGCCTTCATGCGCGGGCGGACGCTGAAGAATGCCTTCGTCATCGTCGACGAGGCGCAGAACACGACCGTCCCGCAAATGAAGATGGTGCTGACCCGGCTTGGCCGCGACAGCCGCATGGTGGTCACCGGCGATCCGGGCCAGGTGGACCTGCCGGGCATCCAGACCTCGGGCCTGCGGCACGCCCTGCAGATCCTGTCGGATGTCGAGGGGATCAGTGTACACATGCTGACCGCTGCAGACGTCGTGCGCCATGGGCTCGTCAGCCGGATCATCGATGCCTATGCCGCCGCCGGCGAGGGCAACTGAGCTGTCCGATGATCACCACCGACCTGATCGTTGAAGAGTCCGGCTGGGAGGCCGTGCCGGATCTTGCCGCCCTGTGCGACCAGGCCTTTGCGGCTGCGGCGGCCGTTGAGCCCGCTGAAGGCACTGTGTCCCTTCTGCTGGCGGATGACGAGACGCTGCACCAGCTGAACCGGGATTTCAGGGGCAAGGACAAGCCGACGGATGTCCTGTCTTTTCCGGCCCATGAGATGGATCGGCCGCAGCTGGGCGACATCGCCGTGGCGCTCGGCGTTTCCGCGCGAGATGCAGAGGCGCAGGGCATAAGCCTGGCCGATCACCTGACGCACCTGCTGGTGCACGGTTACCTTCACCTTCTCGGGCATGATCATGAGGTGGAGGCAGAGGCTGAGATCATGGAGGGATTGGAAATAAAGGCGCTTGCATCGCTCGGCATTCCAAACCCATATGGAACGGACTGATTTACAGAGACGATGAGCGATCCAGACCCTTTAGAACCCGCGCCTCAAAGGCGCCGGCGTAGTTTTTTCGGAATAGGCCGCCGGCAGGAAAGTGCGCCTGAAGCACTGGCTGAACCAAATGGCAGTCCGGAGGCGTCCGCCCCGGTGACCCCGCAGGCGATGCGCCTGCGCATCCAGGAATTCCAGGAACTGCGCGTCGAGGACGTGATGGTCGCCCGGGCTGAGGTGAAGGCCGTCGAGGTGAACACCGAATTCCCCGACCTTCTCAAAGTCTTTGCCGAATGCACCCATTCGCGCCTGCCGGTCTTCCGGGAAACGCTGGATGACCCGATCGGTTTTGTTCACATCAAGGATGTCGTCAGCGAACTGGCCAAGGGCGGCGAACCGCCCAAGCGCCCGCTGGAACGGCTGCACCGGGAAGTGCTTTATGTGCCGCCTTCCATGAAACTGTCCGATTTGCTGGTGAAGATGCAGTCGACCCGCATCCATCTGGCATTGGTTGTGGATGAATATGGCGGAACGGACGGACTTGTGAGTCTGGAAGACCTGGTTGAGGAAATCGTCGGTGACATCGAAGACGAACACGATGATGAAGAGCCCATGTTCGTCCGGCGCAGCGCTCGGGTTTGGGAAGTCGATGCGCGCACCGAAATACAGGATTTCGCCGAGGAGACGGGGATTGACCTCGAACTCAGTGATGAGGATTCGGAATTCGACACGCTGGGCGGGATTGCCTACGCGCTCGCTGGCCGTGTGCCGGTGCGCGGGGAAATCCTCAAGCATCCGTCCGGCGTCGAGATCGAAGTCCTCGATGCCGATGCCCGCCGCATCCGGCGCCTGCGTCTCCGGACGCCCGAACCTGTGCCCGCGCCCAAGCCGCAGGAGTAGGCAAAAATGAATACCGCTGTCCGCAGCCACGGGTTCACTGCGCTTGGACCCCTTCACGAAGCCTTTGCGCGGCTGACCGGTTGGGCTGCCGCCGGCGCCGCCGTCCTGCTGGGCGCGTTCTCGGCCGTTGCGTTTGCCCCGTTCCATTTCAGCGCCGTGCTGGCGCTGTCTTTCACCGGCCTGATCTGGATGATCGACGGTGCCCGCAGTCATCGCCGATGGGGCAGGGCGGTGTTCATGCGCACCTGGGCTTTCGGCGTCGGTTTTACCCTGATTTCCATGCACTGGACGGCCGAGCCTTTCCTGGTCGAGCCGGAACGGTTTGCCGTCTTTCTCTGGATGCCGCTGATCCTGCTGCCGGCCGGCATGGCGCTGATCTGGGGCGCATTTGGGGCAATGGCGGGCGCTTTCTGGTCTGCGTCGCCGTCGCGAGTGTTCGTTTTTGCCTTCTTCTTTGCCATTGCCGAATTCGTGCGCGGGCATTTGTTTGGCGGCTTCCCGTGGAACCTGCCGGGCACGACCTGGGTGCCAGGCGGGGCGATCTCGCAGGCGGCGTCGCTTGGAGGGGTATATTGGCTGACCCTTCTGACCGTCTTCGTCATGGCGGCGCCGGCCGCAATGGTGGATACGCGCGATGCGCGCGGTCTGGTGCTGCGGATCGCGCCGTCCTTCGGGGCGGTCATCCTGCTGGCCGTCGGCTGGGCCTGGGGCGCTCAGCGCATCGCCGCGCCGTCTCCGCTGACGGAGCAATATGTCGTCCTGATGGATTCCGGCGTGCCGCAGGACGAAAAATGGGAAACCGGTCCAGATCCGGTGATGATCGAATACCTGCGCATGATGACCAATGGCGAAAGCCAGCCAGGTGACATCATGATCTGGCCGGAAGGCGCGGTGCCGACCAGCCTGCTGAACGACATCAACGCGCTGGATGCGATCGGCGCCTATCTCGGCCCGCGCACGCTGATCGCCGGGACGACACGCTACCAGCTCGAAGGACAGAACGAGCGCGTCTATTTCAATTCCATGGTCGTGCTGGACGAGAATGTCAGCCGGTCGGGCGCCGTGGCGCTGTATGACAAGTTCCGGCTCGTCCCGTTCGGCGAACTGGCCGCCGCAGAAATCATCCCCTTCGGGCAGGCCATGTCGGACTTCCTGCCGGGCGCGATGCAGCAACTGGCCCGCAACGGGTTCCATCCCGGCACGGGCCCTGCGGTGATCTTTGCCGACAATGTGCCGCCTTTCGTGGCGCTCATCTGCTATGAGGGCCTGTACCCGGAGATTACGCGCGCGGCGAACCTTGCCACACGGGCGGACTGGATTGTCCTCGTCTCCAATGATGCCTGGTTTGGTGGCGGTATGGGCCCGTCCCAGCACTATGCGCAGAACCGGTATCGCGCGATCGAGAGCGGCTTGCCCATGGCGCGTGTCGCAAGCCGTGGCGCCTCGGCAATTATCGACGGCTATGGCCGCGAAGTGCTGCGCGCTTCACCGGTCCAGGATGCCCCCTCCGGCTGGAACACGACCTTCGGGCGCGGCAAGTTGCCGGCCCCGGCGAAAGTGACCCTGTTCCAGAGCCGGGCGGGTGTTGTGCTGTTCTGGCTCACACTTGCTGCCTTTGTGGGTCTGGCATTTGCAACATGGCGCCGCTAGGAGTGCGCGCCGGACTACATTTTCGTCGCGGGTAGGGGTTAAATGTCTGACAGCAAGCTTCCGAGTGGAATAGACCGCGTCGTCGGCCAGCGTATTCGCTGGCGCCGCCGGGAGCTGAAGCTGTCCCAGGAACAACTCGCCGAATTGCTGAGCCTGACCTTCCAGCAGGTGCAGAAATACGAGAAGGGCGTGAACCGCGTCTCGGCCGGGCGCCTGTTCGAGATCGCCTCGGTCATGGGCGTGAACGTCAATTATTTCTATGACGGCGCCGAAAGCCAGCTGGAAGATGACCGGCAACATCGCTTCGCCGAAGGCGGCAACGCAAGCGACGGCCCGCGCGCGCCTGTGCTGGATGCGGAGACGCTGGACCTGATCGAGGCCTTCCAGAAGATCGAGGACGATTCCCTGCGCAGGTCGCTGCTGAACACCGTACGGGCCGCTGCATCTGCTTTCGAGTCGAAGCAGGGCGAGGATTGATTGCAGCGCAGGGCTCGGGCATCAGGCGCGCCATGAACGAGACATCAGGTAATAGGGGCGGCAAACAGGGCGGCCAGCAACCCGGGCGCCCCATCCGCACTTTCGGCCGCATTGGCGGCCGGGCATTGTCCGCGCGCCAGCAGGTTTTGGTCGACGATCTGTTGCCGAAACTGCAGGTTCCGGACGGGCTGAGCGATCCGCTGGAGATGTTCCCGGGTCTGACGGAAACCTGGCTGGAGATCGGTTTCGGCGGCGGGGAGCACCTCGCCGAACAGGCGCGCCGGAACCCGGAGGTCGGCTTCATCGGCTGCGAACCCTTTGTTGAAGGCATGGCCAAGGCCCTAACGCAGGTCGATGCGGATGGCCTGGATAATGTCCGCCTCCGGATGGACGATGCGCGGCCGCTGATCGACGGGCTTGCGCCGGGCAGCCTCGCGCGGGTGTTCATCATGTTCCCGGACCCCTGGCCCAAGAAGCGCCAGCAGAAGCGCCGCCTGATCCAGCCTGACTTTCTGGAAAGCCTGCACCGCGCCTGTCGGAAAGGTGCGCGCATACGCTTTGCGACCGATGTGACGAGCTATGCCGACGAGGCGCTCTGGCGCTTCCTGCAGCATGGCGGCTATCGCTGGCTGGCCGAAAGCGCCGACGACTGGCGCACTGCCCCCAGCGACCATGTGACGACCCGTTATGAAACAAAGAAGCTCGGCGATTGTGACCCGGTCTGGTACAATTTCGAAACCGTCTGACCCCTGCGGATATTCTTGACGGAAGCCTGTAAAGCGTGTACAAAATGTCGCATCGAATTCGGTCGGTCTGAAATATCAAGACCCCGTCAGACCGACGGCCATGACTTTCTTCCTACCCGTTTCGATAGGCAGACCTTCCCATTCCGGGATCGGCTGCTTGAATTGACACAAAGGACTAGAAGTAATGGCAACTGGCAAAGTGAAATGGTTCAACGACCAGAAGGGCTTTGGCTTCATCAAACCTGATGAAGGCGGCACGGACGTGTTCGTTCACATCTCCGCAGTTGAACGCTCGGGCCTCCGCACTCTTGCGGAAGACCAGGCGGTTTCCTACGAGCTCTACAAGGACGAGCGCCGCGGCAAGACCTCGGCGGTGGACCTGAAAGTTCTCTAAGGTTTCCTGCAATCAGGAACAGGAACGGCAGCTCTGCGGAGCTGCCGTTTTTTGTTGGGCCAATTTTGTTTCGAGCGGGCCTGCTGAGTGTGCCTCTCGACAGCGGGCAGCTACAGCATTATATAACCTCCCAAGTCGAAACATATCGGCGGCGGTTCCGGGAACGGGGCCGCCGCTTTTCTTTACCCGAAGGTCTGTCCCGGACGCATGATCGCCCTGACTGAACAGGAACGCCGCATTCTCAGCCTCGCCGCGCCCGTGGCGGAGTCGCTGGGCATGGAGATCGTGCGCCTGCGCATCCAGGGCGGGCGCCGGCCGCACCTTCAGATCATGGCCGAGAAAGAAGGCGGCGCGCCGACCGATGTCGAGGATTGCGCGCGCCTGTCCCGTGCCATTGGCCCGGTGCTGGAAGCCGCTGACCCGATCAAGGAAGCCTACACGCTGGAAGTTTCGACCCCCGGCATCGACCGGCCGCTGACCCGGGAAGGGGATTTCGGACGCTGGGTAGGTCACCTTGCCAAGGTGGAACTGGCCCGGCCGATCGATGGCCGCCGCCGCTTCACCGGCGTGATCACTGGCGAAGACGAGGATGGGGCCCACATAGAGCTGGACGATGACGTCGAGCTGGTGGCCCACGTCCATGAAATGAGCCGGGCAAGCCTCGTCCTGACAGATGAGCTGATCGAGGCCGCCCGGCAGGCAGGCAATCTGCCGCCGCAACCTGATGAAGACGACCTCGGCGATCTTGAGATCGACGAGACCGAAGACGAAACAGATACCAACGAAGAGACGGGAGACGTCCAATGAGCGCTATCGGCGTTTCAGCCAACAGGCTCGAAATTCTGCAGATCGCCAAGGCGGTGGCCGAAGAGAAGTCGATCGACCAGTCGATCGTCATCGAGGCCATGCAGGAAGCCATCGAGAAGGCTGCCAAGGCGAAATACGGCCAGGAGCATGACATCCGCGCCACCATTGACCCGGTGACCGGTGAGCAGACGCTGCTGCGTGTCCTGACGGTGGTTCCGGACGAGGAATTCGAAGACGAAGCCAAGCAGCTGCGTCTTGCCGAAGCCAAGAAAATCGATGCGTCGCTCGAGATCGGCAGCGAGCTGACCGAAGAGCTGCCGCCGTTCGATTTCGGCCGTGTCGCTGCACAGACCGCCAAGCAGGTCATCATGCAGAAGGTGCGCGATGCCGAGCGTGAGCGTCAGTACAATGAGTACAAGGACCGCGTCGGCGAAGTCATCTCCGGCGTCGTCAAGCGTGTTGAGTACGGCCATGTGATCGTGGACCTCGGCCGCGCTGAAGGCATCATCCGCCGCAATGACGGTATCCCGCGCGAGAACTTCCAGCCGAACGACCGTGTGCGTGCATACCTCTACAAGGTCTCCCGCGAAACCAAGGGCCCGCAGATCTTCCTGTCGCGTGCTGCGCCTGACTTCATGGTCAAGCTCTTCGCCCAGGAAGTGCCGGAAGTTTACGAGGGCGTGATCGAAATCAAGGCCTGTGCCCGCGATCCGGGTTCGCGCGCCAAGATTGGTGTCATTTCCAATGACAGCTCCATCGATCCCGTCGGCGCCTGTGTCGGTATGCGCGGTGCGCGCGTGCAGGCGGTTGTCGGCGAACTGTCGGGCGAGAAGATCGACATCATTCCGTGGAGCTATGACGACGCGACCTTTATCGTGAACGCGCTGCAGCCGGCCGAAGTGTCGAAAGTGGTGCTGGACGAGGAAGAGCGCCGCGTGGAAGTCGTCGTCGCCGACGACCAGTTCCCGCTGGCCATCGGCCGCCGCGGCCAGAACGTGCGTCTCGCTTCCCAGCTGACCGGCTGGCAGATCGACCTGATCACGGAGAGCGCCGATTCCGAGCGTTATCAGCGCGAATTCCAGGAGCGTACCGAACTCTTCATGAAGGCGCTCGACGCTGACGAAACGCTGGCCCAGCTGCTGGCTTCGGAAGGCTTCGAGACGGTCGAAGAGATCGCTTATGTGGCTCCGGAAGACTTCATCTCGATCGAAGGCTTCGACGAAGATGTGGCTGCCGAGCTGCAGGAACGTGCCCGCGAATACCTCGAACGCCTGGCCGCTGAAAATGATGCCAAGCGCAAGGAACTGGGTGTCGAGGATGCCGTCATGGAACTGGAAGGCATGAATCCGTCCTTCGCGGTTCGCCTCGGTGAGGAAGGCGTGCAGACGCTGGACGATGTGGCCGGTCTTGTGCCGGACGACATCACCGGCTGGCGCGAGCCGGGCCCGGACGGCAAGCCGGTCTGGGTCGAGGGCATCCTGAAGAAAGGCGAAATGCGCAAGGATGACGCCCAGATGTTCATCATGAAGGCCCGCGTCGCCGCTGGCTGGATTGAGGCAGACGCCATCGACCAGATGATTGCCGCCCAGAAAGAGGCCGAAGCCCCGCAGGAGCTGACCGAGGAAGAGCGCGCGCTGCTCGCCCTCAACACGCTCGATAGCGGTGAGACCGAGGAAATCGATCTCGGTGACCTCGGCGATCTTGGCGATATCGACCTTGAAGCACTTGCAGCGGAGGGCGGCGATGACGAAGCCGCACCCGAAGAGTGATGTCGCAGTAGCCGGCACTGAAGGAAATGCTGCGGACGGAGGCGATGCTTCCGTCCGGCAGTGTGCCGTCACGCGTGAGCGTCTCGGCAAGGAAGCGCTTGTGCGCTTCGTGCTTTCGCCCGATGGCGTGGTGACGCCGGACGTGGCGGAGAAGCTTCCCGGACGCGGGGTCTGGATCAAGGCAGACCGTGCTGTTCTGGCGGAAGCCGTGAAGAAGAATGCGTTTGCCCGCGCATTCAAGACATCCGTCCAGGTGCCCGATGGCCTTCCGGATACGGTGGAAGGCCTGCTGGCACAGCGCTTTGTCGGCCTTCTCGGCATGGCAAAGAAGGGCGGGGACGTGGTGCTTGGTTTCGATCAGGTCCACGCGGCCCTGCAAAAACGGCCGCCGGGACTGATGCTGGAGGCATCCGACGGTGCAGAAGATGGCCGTTCGAAGCTGTATTTCCTCGCAAAAGGCCTATATAGCGAGGTGCAGGTTGCGGGTGCCCTGACATCGACTGAATTGGGCATGGCATTCGGACGTGAGCGTGTGATACACGGTCTCGTCCGCAAGGGGCCTTTCGCCAAAGCTCTGAAGGCCGCGTATGCGCGCCTTACCGGGTTTCGGGAGAGGCCGGAGCTGGACTGGTTTGCGGATCAGGATCGGTAGCGGACAAACCGCCTTCGCGCCATGTGGGTGCGTTGGCCAGAATTGTGATATGTAGGACGAATGAGCGATACGAAAGACACTGGTGGCAATACGGGCGGGCGCAAGCCGCTCACTGTTTCCCGCAAGACCTCGGGGACGGTGAAGCAGAGCTTCAGCCATGGCCGGTCCAAACAGGTCGTCGTGGAGACGAAGAAACGCCGGACGGTTGGTCCGGGCGGCTCTGAGGGAGGCGGCGGCGCAGCTGCATCCGGCTCCGGCAAGGCAGAGCCTTCGCTTGAGCAGAAGCTGAAGGCGATCGCGGCCCAGCGGGGGATTACCGTGGCAGAGCTGATCGCGCAGCAGAAAGCGCTGGCTGAACGCAAGGCCCAGCAGAACGCGCGCGAGAAAGAAATCGAGAAGGACAAGGCCGCCCAGGAGCGCCTCCGGTCCGAACAGGAGCGCAAGCTCCAGGAACAGAAAGAGCGTGAAGAGGCCGAAGCCCGCCGCAAGGCTGAGGAAGAAGCCCGCAAGGCAGCCGAAGCCGCGGAGAAAGAGCGTGCCGAGCGCGCCTCGAAACCTTCCCGTGCAAAATCGGACTTCCAGCCGGCACCCGGCGAGCCTGCTCCTGCTGAGGAAAGCGCCGGCCGCGGAAAGCGCGGCAAGTCCGGCCGTGACGACCGCAATGAGCGGCCGCGTAACGAAGCCCCGTCCCGTGGTGCACGCGGGGGCGATTCCCGCCGCCGTGGCAAGCTGACCATCACGTCTGCCCTTGGCGACGATGCCGATCGCCAGCGTTCGCTCGCGTCGGTGCGCCGGGCCCGTGAGCGTGAACGTGAGCGCCGCGGTGGTGGTGGCGGTGAGCGCGAGAAGGTCTCCGTCGAAGTCACGTTGCCTGAAACCATCACGCTGCAGGACCTGGCCGGCCGGATGAACGAGCGCGTCGCAGACGTCGTGAAGTTCATGATCCAGCAGGGCGAGATGCTGCGTGGCAACGACATCATCGATGCCGACACGGCCGAACTGATTGCCGAGGAATTCGGCCACACCGTGAAACGTGTCTCCGAGGCCGATGTCGAAATCGGTCTGGAAGGGGTTGAGGACGATCCGAAGGATCTGGAGCCGCGCCCGCCGATCGTGACCATCATGGGCCACGTCGACCACGGCAAGACCTCGCTGCTCGACGCCTTGCGCAAGACGGACGTGGTCTCTGGCGAAGCCGGCGGCATTACCCAGCACATCGGTGCCTATCAGGTGAAACTGAAGTCGGGCGAGCGGATCACGTTCCTCGACACGCCAGGCCACGCGGCCTTCACGGCGATGCGGGCACGCGGTGCAATTGCGACCGATATTGCCATTATCGTTGTGGCGGCTGACGACTCGGTCATGCCGCAGACGATTGAATCCATCAATCACGCCAAGGCGGCCGGTGTGCCGATCATTATCGCCGTGAACAAGAGCGATCTTGAAACGGCCGACCCGAACAAGGTGCTGACAGACCTGCTGCAGCATGACGTTCAGGTTGAGAGCATGGGCGGTGAAACCCAGGCGGTTGCTGTGTCGGCCAAGACCGGCATGGGCCTTGATGAGCTGACCGACGCGATCTCGCTTCAGGCCGAACTGCTTGAGCTGAAGGCCAATCCGAACCGGGATGCTGACGGCATCGTGGTCGAAAGCCAGCTGGACAAGGGCCGCGGCCCGGTTGCGACCGTTCTGGTCAAGCGCGGCACGCTGAAGCGCGGCGATATCGTCGTCGCCGGCACCCAGTGGGGCAAGGTGCGTGCTCTGGTCGACGAGCGCGGCCAACAGCTGAAAGACGCTGGACCATCCCAGCCGGTCGAGGTGCTTGGCCTCGATGGTGCGCCCGATCCGGGCGAGGCCTTCGTGGTTGTCGATACTGAAGCTCGCGCCCGTGAAATCACGGATTACCGTATCCGGACGAAGCGTCAGGTTGCCGGCAAGGCCGGTGTTGCCGCACGTGCTTCGCTGGATCAGCTGCTGACCAAGCTGAAAGAGGGCGCTGTCGAAACGTCCGAACTGCCTGTCGTTGTCAAAGGCGACGTGCAGGGGTCGGTCGAAGCGATCAGCCAGTCGCTGGACAAGCTGTCGACCGAAGAAGTCCGCGCCCGCGTCATTCATGGCGCTGTAGGCGGTATTTCCGAAAGCGATGTGCTGCTGGCGAAATCGTCTGAAGCTCCGATCTTCGCGTTTAACGTCCGTGCCAACAAACAGGCCCGCGACCTTGCGGAGAAGGAAGGCGTGGAGATCCGCTATTATTCGGTGATCTACGACCTGATCGACGATGTGAAAGCGACCCTGTCGGGCATGCTGGCACCGGAGAAGCGTGAGACCTTCATCGGCTATGCCGAGATCCTCGAAGTCTTCAATATCACCAAGGTCGGCAAGGTCGCTGGCTGTAGGATCTCTGAAGGCAAAGTGCTTCGCGGTTGTGGCGTCCGCCTCCTGCGCGACGATGTCGTTATCCACGAAGGCAAGCTGAAGACGCTGAAGCGCTTCAAGGACGAAGTGAACGAAGTGACGGCCGGTATGGAATGCGGCATGGCGTTCGAGCGCTATGACGACATCCGGGTCGGCGACAAGATCGAATGCTTCCAGGTTGAGGAAATCGCAAGAACGCTCGACTAGTCTGGTCCTCCATGACTGAGCCGCTCACCGTCACCGGTCTTCTGACCGAGAAGGATGTCAGGAAACTGACACGGCTGGCGCGTGGCGGCACAGTCGGGCCAACGGCGGTCTACTATGCCGGTGTGACGGCGCCGATCATCTCGGCCAGCATGTCGGTCCTGATGCGCAATGCCATGATCATGGTTGGGGCCAGTCCGTATTGGCAATGGCTTGTGGCGGCCCTCGTCGCAGCCTTCGCCGGTATCGCCTGGTATCTGATCTTCATCCGGTGGTCCTACCGCCATGTTCATGGGCGCGGTACGGAAACCCGGCTGGAGACCAGCATCGCACTGGAAGAGGACAGTCTGGTCGTCCGGCGTGGCGGTATTGAAACACGCGCCGCCTGGAGCAGTGTTACGAATGTGGCAGCCACAGGCGGGCATGTTACGGTGCGGTTGGACGGGGCAGCGCCGCTGATCATCCCGAATGCCTGGTTTGGCAAGAACAAGACCGCGCGTCAGGCTTTCCTGGCCCGGCTCAATGAGAAGGTTCCATCTTGATGGCCCGCAAATCCGCCCCGCCCGGCATGCCATCGCAGCGTCAGTTGCGGGCTGGTGAACTCGTGCGCCATGCCCTGACCGATATTCTCTCGCGCGAAGCCTTTCGCGACCCGGATCTGGAGCAGGTCATGATCACGGTCGGGGAAGTACGCTGCTCACCGGACCTGAAGCATGCGAACGTGTTCGTGTCTCCGCTGGGCGACGACTCCGATGAGGGCCGGACGAAACTTGCCAATGCGCTCAACCGGGCAGCCGGTTTCCTCCGTGGCCGTCTCGGCCGGGAAGTTGAGCTGCGTTACACGCCGGAACTGCACTTCATCGCCGACAAATCCTATGACGACGCCACGGCGATCGACCGTCTCCTGATGGATCCGAAGGTCCGCCGGGACGTGGAAGGCGAATAAAAGCCACATCTGCAGAATATCGGCGACCGGTCACATTGGTCCGGATCGCTTAAGCTATCGGAAACGATGATCGCTTAGGTACGAATTGTCTTGGGTATATCGTAGCTTTTATAGGTCGCCATTCTGGCGGAGATATATGCAAGATTTCTCAACGGATGAACGCGCTGACATGCCGTTCTGGCGATCCACGCCCTTTCTCGATGCTGGCTGGATCATCGTTTTCTTCGGCGCGATCCTGCTGATCGCGATCCATATGGAAGCGTTCGATTACGTCATGAAATTGTCCCATGCCCATGAGAATTGGGAACTGGACGAGATCATGACCACCATGATGCTTTTGCCCATCGGGTTGGTGATCTATGCGAAACGCCGGCTCGACGAAACCCGTCAGGAGCTGAAACGCCGGCGGGCGGCAGAGCTGGAAGCCAGCCAGATGGCATTGCACGATCCGCTCACGGGGCTTGCCAATCGCCGCAAGGCACAGATCGAGATTTCCCGGGCACTCGAGCAGGCAGCGGAAGAACCGGTCACCATTGTTTCTATTGATCTCAACCGGTTCAAACCGGTGAACGATCTGCACGGTCATGCCGTGGGGGATGAATTGCTGCTCGCGGTGGGCGCACGGCTGACAAATGCTGCCGGGCCAGATGCATCTGTTTTCCGTTTCGGCGGGGATGAATTCTGCATCCTCATGCGTGGTTCGTTCACCGAGGAACAGTTGCTCGCGCGTGTCGAAGCGATCGCGGTCGCCTTTGATCGCCGGTTCGATCTGAGCGACGTTTCAGTATCCGTTGGAGCCAGTATCGGCGCAACCACGACGACAGACCCCCAAATGAACATCGATGTGCTGATGGCACAGGCAGATGCGGCGATGTACCGGTTCAAACAATCCGGCCGGAACGGTTTCAGCTTTTTCGAAGCGGGCATGGAGGTGGCTGCGCTGCGCCGAGCCAAGGTCGAAGACGAGCTTCGCCTGGCCCTGACAGAAGACAGAATCAAGGCGCACTTCCAACCATTGGTCCGCCTGGAAGACAAGGCGATCATAGGCTACGAGGCGCTCGCCCGCTGGTGCATGGGTGACGGCACCTGCCGTGAGCCAGATGAGTTCATTTCCATAGCCGAGGAAGCGGGGCTCATCTCCGACATTTTCTACGCAGTGCTGCGCAAGGCGTCTCAGGCGGCGCGGAACTGGCCCGGCGATATGCGGTTCTCGGTGAATCTTTCACCGGTGCAGTTCAATGATCCCTGGCTGGTTGAACGCATTCTGCAAATCCTTGTCGATGAAGGCATTCAGCCGGGCCGGCTGGAGATCGAGGTGACGGAAAATGCCCTGGTTGGGGATTTCAAGAAGGCCCGGGATGTGCTCTGGTCGCTCAGGAACCAGGGCGTCCATATATCGCTGGACGATTTTGGCACGGGGTATTCCTCTCTTCGCCATCTCAGCGAACTGCCTTTTGAAACGCTCAAGATCGATCGGTCCTTCATTGCAAACCTGTCCATTGATCCGGCAGCGCAAACCATCGTCCGTACCGTGACATCCATGGCGCATAGTCTTGGGTTGTCGGTTACGGCGGAAGGGATCGATTCCGTCGATAATGCGATGACCGTGACGGATTTCGGTTGCGACACCGGGCAAGGCTTCCTCTTCGGCAAGCCGGAGGCATCGGGTCTCCCTGAATTGGCAGATGCGCAAGCAAATACGGTAGAAGGCAAGCCTGACACTGCCGAAACTCCCGCCTCGCCGCGCAAGCGTGCCTGAACGCAGCATCAGCGGGACCGAGCGGATTCTGGACCGGATGTAAGTTGACTTACTCTGGCCACATTGCCAGCATTTCATGACATGCCGAACAGGGGCCACAGGAAGGGCCCGGAACAGGGGCCCAAAAAAGGGGCAAGTGATGGATCGTCAGACGCTCGACATGGAAGGCGCCCGCCAGGGTGAGATTTCCGCTGCCTCGCTGCAGATGGGCGATGACACGATTGCCATACAGCGCATCGCGACAATGAGTGTGGAAGCGAAAGATTTCTTTCCTTGGGACACGCCGAAGAACCGCGTGACGCAGAAGGGCTATGCCACCGCGTTCGTGTCGCTGATGTTCTTCGCGCTCATGGGTATTGGCTGGTGGGCCGTGCTGCCGGGCCGGCCATCCAGCATGGTGATGCTGGCGATTGGTGTCGTGATGCTGATCGGTGCGATGGTCTGCGGCCTCCGCGCGGGGATGATCGCGGCGAAGCTGCGGGTGAAGCAGAAATATTTCCGCCTCGTCATTGGCACGTCGGATGCGCGCCAGATCCCGTTGGTGGACGATAATCGCGACGTGCTGTGCAAGATCCGCGATGTGGTACGCCACAAGATGGACACCGACGACCGCACGATCATGGGCGATTTTGATCTGAATCTCGACATCGTGAACCTGAAATCCCCGAACCAGTCCCCGGGCCAGCCGGACCCTGAGCCCCCGCGGGGCCGGGCTTCAGCTGTGCCGGAACGCCCGGCAGAGCCGGAACCGAAACCGCTGCCCGAGCTCGGCGATGCGGACAATGATCCGCCGCTGCCGAAGCTTGCCCACCGGCATGATGACGACCATCAGGACGCCCTGTTCGACAAGGTGGCTGAGGCGATGAAGCCCGCCTCCTGATACGGTACACAATTCACCCGGTTGACGGCGGGGGTCCTCCCGCTTAAGGCCCTCGCTTTCCATTCTGCCAGACCGCATCGCGGCGTCCGATCCGCCGGCCGGTGCAAGGGAGTTGATCTTGGCGAGACAGCGCAAGCGCAAGGGCGATCCGGTCACCGGATGGCTGAACCTGTTCAAACCGGTCGACATGACCTCCACTCAGGCCGTGGCGATCCTGAAGCGCCGCTACAATGCCGCGAAGGTCGGCCATGGCGGAACGCTTGATCCGCTGGCAGACGGTATCCTGCCGATTGCCTTCGGGGAGGCAACCAAGACCGTCCAGTGGGCGATGGACGCCGAGAAGGAATATGTCTTCACCATTCGCTGGGGCATTTCCACCGCCAGCCAGGACGCGGAAGGGGAGGCGACGGCCACTTCCGATGCGCGGCCGACGCGGGATGAGGTCGAGGATGTCCTCAAGAACTATGTCGGCACGATCGAACAGGTCCCGCCGAAATACTCCGCCATCAAGGTGGACGGCCAGCGCGCCTATGACCTGGCCCGCGAGGGTGAGGATTTCGAACTGAAACCCCGCGAAGTGGACGTGTTCGAGGCTGCCGTGATCGGCATGCCGGATCCGGATCATACGGTCATTCACGTCACCTCCGGCAAGGGCTTCTATGTCCGGGCCATGGCGCGGGACCTGGCGTTCGACCTTGGCTGCGAGGGCCATATCAGCCAGCTGCGCCGCACGCGCGTTGGCAATTTCGGCGCCGCGACGGCCGTGCCGATCTCCAGAATCGAGGAGACCGAGGACAAGGCGGCACTGCTTGCCCTGCTGCAGCCGGTCCAGGCCGTACTGGACGATATTCCCCAGCTCACTATCACCCGCGACGAGGCCGCCAATGTGCGCCAGGGCCGCGAGATCCAGCTGATGCC
This sequence comes from Hyphomonas sp. GM-8P, assembly GCF_003263315.1. Taxonomy (NCBI): domain Bacteria; kingdom Pseudomonadati; phylum Pseudomonadota; class Alphaproteobacteria; order Hyphomonadales; family Hyphomonadaceae; genus Hyphomonas; species Hyphomonas sp. GM-8P. The sequence goes on along the minus strand of NZ_AWFE01000138.1, from coordinate 70,788 downwards.
CCATCTTGTGGAACAGTGGCGGGTCGAGCGCGTGGACGATGACCGCTCCGCCCTCGTCATCTGCGATGGCCACGCCGTGGCGATGGGAGAGGTGCGTGCCGGGCGGTTTGAGCCGGCCCGCGTATTCGTAGCGTAATTTTTCACGTCGCCTCCACCGGATTTTAAACCTGATCCCCCATACAGGCGCGATGGATTTCGTGGAAATCTTCGCGCGCTTTTATGCCCTCGGGTTCGGCCTCGTCGTTGGCGGCGGGGCGCTGGCCATTGTCATCTGGCGCGACAGCTGGCGCTGGCGCCAACTGGCGGAGGCCTATGAATCCGCCGCCGAGCCGGAAGGTCCGCGCAAGCGTTTCAGCACGGTGATCCTGCATGGCCGGGGCGTTGCCTATAATTCCTACCACTCCATGGTGACGCTTCATGTGGACCGGAAAGGTGTCTGGCTGCTGTTCCGACCCTTCCTGCTGAACATTCCAATCTTCAAGCCGCTCTACATTCCGTTTGCCGACCTTCAGGCCACGCCGCAGAGCTGGATGCTGATCCACAGGACGGTGGAGCTCGAAACCGGAAAAACGCCGGGCCTCAAGATCGTGGTCTGGCAGCGCACTGCCGACTGGATCGACGAGCAGAGCGGCGGCCGCCTCGGCCTCTTTTCCCGGCAGGCGAGCCGCATGGCTGCCAGTTGGCCGAACTGATCCCGGCGCGCCCTTTGGCCGCCTAGAGCGTCGCCATGTCGATCACGAAGCGGTACTTCACATCGCTGGCGACGACGCGGTCATACGCTTCGTTGATGTCCTTCATGGCGATCACTTCCACATCGCAGGTTATGTCATGCTCGGCGCAGAAATCGAGCATCTCCTGCGTCTCTTCGAGACCGCCGATGCCGGAACCCGCAATGCGCCGCCGGTTGGCCAGCAAGAGGCCGCCATGCATCTCTTCCAGCGGTTCGATCGCGCCGACGATCACCATCGTGCCGTTGCGGGCGAGGAGGCCCAGATAGGGGTTCAGGTCGTGCTTCACCGGCACGGTGTTCAGCAGGAAATCGAAGCTGCCCAGATGCGCCTTCATCTGTGCCCGGTCTTTCGAGACCAGCACATCGCTGACGCCGAGGCGGCGCGCATCCTCTCCCTTTTCGGGTGAGGTGGTGATCATCACGACTTCTGCGCCGAGGGCGACGGCGAACTTGATGCCCATATGGCCGAGGCCGCCGAGGCCGATGACGCCCACCTTGTCGCCCTTGCCGATATTCCAGTGCTTCAGCGGCGACCAGCTGGTGATCCCGGCGCAGAGCAGGGGGGCGACCTTTTCCGGCGGCAGTTTCTCAGACACTTTCAGCACGAATTCCTGGCGCACCACGATCTGGCGGGAATAGCCGCCAAAGGTCGGTCCGCCGATCACGGGCTCCGTGCCGCCATAGGTGCCGACCATGCCTTTCTCGCAATATTGTTCGTCCCCGTCATGACAGGCCGGACAGGCAAGGCAGGCATCCACCATGCAGCCGACGCCGACGAGATCGCCCACCTTGTGCTGCGTCACGTCCGGGCCGATCTCGCTGACCCGGCCGATGATCTCGTGCCCCGGCACGAAGGGATAGCGCGAGCGGCCCCATTCATTGCGCGCGGCATGGATGTCGCTGTGGCAGACGCCGCAATGCGTGATGTCGATCAGAACATCGTTCGACTGCAGGTCGCGGCGCGTGATCTCGAACGGTTTCAGCGCCTCCGTGGCGCCCTCTGTTGCGTATGCGTGAACCTGCATGATGTGCCTCCCTTTATCGTTAGAAGCATTTCACCGGAGCGGGGCCTTGTCCATGCGTGCCGGTGCGGGAGGCAGGCCCAGCGCTGAGAGCCGGGCTGGCATCGGCCATCCGGTTACGGGTCGATATTTGCTCAGCACTTGTCGGACACACGTGGATTGCTTTGTTTGACGGACAGCCACAAGAAGTATTGGGCGCTTGTGCCGCGCTCGCATCACTCGAACCGCAGTACTTAGGTGAATTTGATACTCGTATAGCGTTGGTGAATTGGGCTCATGCACAAACGCTTCTTGGAAATGATGCCCAAGCAAACCAAGTTTATATTGCTTTTGCTGATGGCGATTATGGGTCTGAGGTTCGTTGGCCGGAAGTTATTGTTGAGGATTTCCGAATCCTGCGGGCCGCTGGCTACGTCCATCGAAACATGGACTTCATTTTGGCGATTATAGGAGCTCCGGAATAGCGCTCTGGAAATATGGGCATGGGATTACGCCAACTCACCTCGCCCCCTTCCAATTCCCCCCGAAATGAGCCATAAGCCGCCGCTTGAGGTGGGCCCTTCGGACCTTGACCCTGCTGGACGACATCCCGGCTGTGGCCATTGACCCCGGAAACCACCGAAAAACCCCGCCAAATCAGGCGTTTAAGTGAACCCCGCCGCAAGGCGACAGTACGAAAGATATTCGATGTCGATTACCGCTGAGAAAAAAGCAGAGCTGATCACGAAATTCGCCACCAAACCGGGCGATACGGGCTCTCCAGAAGTGCAGGTCGCGATCCTGACCGAACGGATCAACAATCTGACCGACCACTTCAAGACCAACAAGAAAGACAACCACTCCCGCCGCGGCCTGCTGGCCATGGTGGCAACGCGTAGAAAGCTGCTTGACTACGTCAAGGGCAAGGATGAGGCGCGCTATACAAAACTCATCACCGAACTGGGCATCCGCCGCTAGGGCGACCCAAAACAAGCCCGCCGGGCAATAGGGCCGCGGCGGGCTTTTCGTATGTGAAGAAAGACAAGACGAAATGTTTAATAAGCAATCCGTGTCGCTGGAATGGGCCGGCCGCACGCTGACGATTGAAACGGGCCAGGTGGCCCGCCAGGCCGATGGCGCCGTTATGGTGACGTATGGCGACACGGTCCTCCTCGCGACGGCCGTTTTTGCGAAGGAAGCCAAGCCCGGACAGGACTTCTTCCCGCTGACGGTCAACTATCAGGAAAAATACTACGCATCGGGCCGCATCCCGGGTGGCTACTTCAAGCGTGAAGGCCGCCCGACCGAGAAAGAGACGCTGACCTCGCGCCTCATCGACCGCCCGATCCGCCCGCTGTTCGTTTCCGGCTTCAAGCATGAAGTCCAGGTCGTGCTGACGGCTGTGTCCTACGATCTCGAAAACGATCCGGACATTCTCGGAATGATCGGCGCCTCCGCGGCGCTCGTCCTTTCCGGCGCCCCGTTCATGGGCCCGATCGGCGCTGCGCGTGTCGGCTACAAGGATGGCGAATACATCATCAACCCGAGCCAGATGGACCTTGAAGAGTCCGAACTGGACCTCGTCGTCGCCGGTACGGCCGACGCCGTGATGATGGTGGAATCTCAGGCCAAGGAACTTTCCGAGGACATCATGCTGGGCGCCGTTGTCGCCGGCCATGACGCCATGCAGCCGGTGATCGACGCGATCATCGACCTCGCCGAGAAAGCCGCCAAGGCCCCGTTCGACTTCGAGCCGGTGGACAACTCCGCCGCTGTCGCCGCGATCCAGGGCATTGTCGGCGGGGATCTCTCCGCTGCCTACAAGATCACCGAGAAGCTGGCCCGTCAGGCCGCCGTGGCCGAGGCCCGCGACAAGGCGAAAGCCGCGCTTGTCGGCACCGAGGAAGCGCCGGGCGAAATGTCCGCCGAGACCTTCAAGGCAGCCTTCAAGGAAACCGAGGCCGCTGTGGTCCGCGGTGACATCCTGAAAACCGGTGAGCGCATCGACGGTCGTAAGCTGGACCAGGTTCGCCCGATCGTGGCCGAAGCCGGCTTCCTGCCGCGTACCCACGGTTCCTCGCTCTTCACCCGCGGTGAAACGCAGGCGATCTGTGTGGCAACGCTGGGCACGTCCGACGACGAACAATATATCGACAGCCTGGACGGCACCCGGAAGGAGAACTTCCTGCTGCACTACAACTTCCCGCCTTACTCCGTCGGTGAGACCGGCCGGATGGGTGGTGCTGGCCGCCGCGAGATCGGCCACGGCAAGCTCGCATGGCGCGCGCTGAAGGCTGTGCTGCCGGATCACGCGGAATTCCCGTACACGATCCGTCTCGTCTCCGAGATCACCGAGTCCAACGGCTCGTCCTCGATGGCGACGGTCTGCGGCTGTTCGCTGGCCATGATGGACGCCGGTGTGCCGGTGAAGCGTCCGGTCTCCGGTATCGCCATGGGCCTGATCCTGGAAGGCGAAGAGTTCGCCGTCCTCTCCGACATCCTGGGTGACGAAGACCACCTCGGCGACATGGACTTCAAGGTCGCCGGGACGGAAGTCGGCGTGACCTCGCTCCAGATGGACATCAAAGTTGCCGGCATCACCAAGGACATCATGGAGAAAGCCCTCGCCCAGGCGAATGGCGGCCGTATGCACATCCTCGGCAAGATGGCGGAAGCCCTCGGCGAAAGCCGCGGTCAGCTCTCCGACAACGCCCCGCAGATGGAAATCATCAAGGTGCCGACCGACAAGATCCGCGACGTGATCGGCTCGGGCGGCAAGGTGATCCGCGGCATCGTGGATGAGTCCGGCGCAAAGGTGAACATCGACGACGATGGCACCGTGCAGGTTTCTGCCCTCGACCGCGCCTCCATCGACAAGGCCCTGCAGATGATCAAGGAGATCGTTGCAGAGCCGGAAGTCGGCGAGATCTATCAGGGCACGGTCGTTGGCCTGAAGGACTTCGGCGCCTTCGTGAACTTCTTCGGTCCGAAGGACGGCCTCGTCCACGTGTCGCAGATGGCAAACGAGCGCGTTGGCCATCCGAAAGACGTGGTCAAGGAAGGCGACAAGGTCTGGGTCAAGCTGCTCGGCTTCGATGACCGCGGCAAGGTCCGCCTGTCGATGAAAGTCGTCGATCAGGAGACCGGCAAGGAACTCTCCGAAGACAAGGGCGGCGAAGAGGAATAATCCTCGCCCCTCAACGGACTTCAGAAGGCCGCCCCGAAACGGGCGGCCTTTTTATTGCCCAGATGTTTTCCGGAACCAGGCCGCATTTCACGCGTCAACTCTGTCAGCAACAAGAACAGATGAGCCGTAACCATGCCTGCCACCAAGACTTATGAAGCCTCCCGCATCGTCTTTGCGCCTGACGACACGATCTATGGCGTGATGACGGATATCGACCGGCTTTCCCTCTGGCTGCTGCCGGACGGGGAAGACGTGCGGATCGACAAGTTCGACCTGCGCCCGGGCGGACGGTTCCGTGTGGCATTTACCCCCGCCGACGACTGCCCCGTTCAGGCGATCAATGGCCGCTTTATCGACATTGTCAGTGACCAGCAGATTGTACAGGTTGTGGAACTGGAGTCCGCCCTTCAGGGCTTTACCGGCACGATGCGTATCATCTGGTGTCTCGAAGACGTGCCCGAAGGCACCTGCCTGCGGCTTGCCGCGCAGGACATGCCGCCGGGCCTCGATGCCGAATGGCTGACCCGCCAGTTCGAGGTCACGCTTGACCGGCTCGCCCTGCTGGTGGAGCGCCTGCCCAGCGCCAGCATTATCTATTCCGAAGCCGGTGCCCGGCCCTGTTAAACGCCCGCGCCTGATAGCGCCTGCTTCACCGCGGCAATCGTCCGCTTCACATCCTTTTCATTCGTTCGCCAGCTGACGACGCTGATGCGCATGGCGCGTTGGCCGTTCCAGGTGGTGGGGGAGAAGAAGGCCTCTCCGGTGGCGTTGACGCGGGCGATGATCTCGTCCGTGAAGGCGTCATTCTCTTCCTTGCTCGCGCCCGCCCGTTCGAAGCGGACGAGGCCCTGATTCAGGACCGGATCGTTCAGCGCGCGCGCGCCAGGCAAAGAACCGATACCGGAAACCAGCGCGCGGCAGTGATTGCAGCAGCGGTCGATCATGTCGGCCACGCCCTGCCGCCCCAGTTCCTGAAGCGCGGCATAGACCGGGATTGCCCGCGCCCGGCGGGAGAGTTCGAGGTTCCAGTCATTCGGATCGCGCGCTTCCCGGGTGGGGGAAAGATAGGTGGCGCCCAGCGCCATGGCAGCGCGGTGGGCGTCCGTATCGCGCACGAAAGCGATGCCGCAATCATAAGGCACGTTCAGCCATTTATGGCCGTCGGTTGCCCAGCTGTCGGCAAGCTCGATCCCCTCGGTCAGCGGTCGCAGCCGCTCGCTCACCCGCGCGAACAGGCCGAAGGCGCCGTCAACATGCACCCAGGCGCCCGCCGCCTTTGCCACCGGGATCAGTTTCGCAAAATCGTCGAACGTGCCGACATTCAAATCCGCCGCATTGAGGCAGAGAATGATCGGCCCGTCATAGTGGGAGAGCTTGCGTTCGAGATCGTCCAGCAGCATGTCGCCCATCGCCCCGGTATCCACGTCCACAATGTAGGACTGGCCGATGCCGAGATAGCGAATGGCAGAATCGATGGAGCCATGCCGGTTGCGGCTGGTCAGCACGCGGATCGCGGGCGCGCCGAACAGGCCGTCTTCCTCCACATTCCAGCCTGCATTGGCCAGCACGCGGTGGCGCGCCGCGGCGAGCGCCGTGACATGCGCCATCTGGCAGCCGGTTGTGAAGGCGAAGGACGCCTCGCGCGGCAGGTCGAACAGATCCTTCAGCCATTCGCCGGCGATTTCCTCGATCATGGCGGCAGCGGGGGCGACGGAGAACAGGCCGACATTCTGGTCCCAGGCCGAGACCAGCCAGTCTGCTGCCGTGGCAGACGGCAGGGACCCCGCCATCACCCAGGCGAAGAACCGCCCGCTGGCGTTGGCATTGAGGCCCGGCGTCGCCTTGGCGGCAAGATCGTCGATGATCGCGCCCGCGTCTCGCCCCGTTTCAGGTAGCGGCGCCGCGAAGGCGGCGCGCAGCTCGGCGGCGCTCGCCTGCGCCCCGGCCGGGCAGTTGCCGAGATTGTCCAGCCATTGATGGGCATGGAACCGGGCGCGGTCGAAGGGATCAGACATGTGAGGTCTCCTCGTCCCCCCACGTCATACGCCTGTGGCCGGGCAGGACCACCCGGAAAATGTCGTTCCCGCTGCAGGCGTGCGGCGGTTTCCCCGTTGAAGCGCAAGGGTATTTGCCGCAAAAGCCAATGCATGACCAAGCGCAAATCCTTCCTCATCGCGATGTCCGGCGGGTCCGGCTCCGGCAAGTCCACCCTGGCCGAGGCGCTGCTGGAACATTTGCCGGACGGCAAGGCGGTCATGTTCGGGGAAGACGCCTATTACCACCCGATGAGCTTCTATGGTGCTCCAGCGACCGAGGCCGAACGCCAGGCCCTGATCGCGACGATCAACTATGATGCCCCGGCCTCGAAAGAGGTCGACCATCTGGTGAAGGACCTGAAGGCCCTGAAATCAGGACAGGGGATCGACCAGCCGATCTATGATTATGACCGCCACGATCGCAGCACCAAGACGCGCCGGATCGAACCTGCGCCGGTACTGATCCTCGAAGGCATCCATGCGCTCTCCATGCCCAAGATCCGGCCCTTGATCGACCTGTCGGTCTATGTCGACACGCCGGACGATCTGCGCCTCGCGCGCCGGATCCGGCGGGACGTGGTGGAGCGTGGGCGCGATGTGGAAAGCGTGCTGCAGCAATATCTTGGCACCGTCCGGGCGGCGCATTACCGCTGGACCCATCCGGCGAAGTTCGAGGCCGATCTCGTGATCGCCGACGAAGGCCTGCCGGCCTATGGCAATGTGCGGCCGACGGGCGAGGCGCTGGAGCGGATGCTGGCGCCTGTGCTGGCGCGCCTGCAGACGGCCGGCGTGATCTGAAAAACCGGAAAATTGACAGTTCTGCTGTAACTGTTCTGTTCATCTTCGGCGCGGTAGACTGCGCAGGCCATGAAGATGCGCGCGCTGTTTCTTGCCACCGGCTTCTTGTTTGCGGCCCTGCCGGCCGCGGCCTGCAATATGGATGTGCACCATCGCGGTGTGACTGTGGCGGATTATGTCGAGACCGTGCAGCCCTGCCTGCGGGCCTGGCCGGCGGGCTACACCGCCGATGCGCGGATGGAGGCGGACTTCTTCACCCGCGTGAATGAGGAGCGCACGTCGCGCGGCCTGACGCCGCTGCGGTACCGGCCGGAATTGCTGGACGCCGCGCGCTTCCAGAGCCTCGACATGGCCTACAACAAATTCTTCGGGCATGAGAGCCCGGACGGGCGCCACCATGATGCGCGCGTCGCCGCCTTCGACCGCAGCGCGCTGGTCGAGTTCAGCGCCGAAAATGTCGCCATGGTGGAAGTCATTGGTGGGCGGTGGAATCTGAAACGCAATGCCGTTGATCGCCTGCACGGCAATCTGATGGACAGCCCCGGCCACCGGGCGAACATTCTCAATCCGGATATTACGGATGTCGCGATGGGGGTTGTGCGGACGGAGTCAGGTGTCTGGGTGACGCAGGTTTTCGTTGAACTGTCCGGTTCACTGCCTGCGCCGCTGCCTGTGCGGATGCGGCCGGGCCAACGGCTGGACATGCAGCCCGCGCTGCGCGAGTGGAATTTCCAGAACTTTGTCGCGAAGCAGGCGGACAACCGCTACACGGCGCTGGGCAAGGCGATCCCGAAAGGCCTGAGCGGTGATTTCGAACTGACCGCGAATGGCCGCATGCGTGGGGAACTGCCCGGCATGTATTACACGATCCGCCTGCCGGGGCCGGCCGTGACGGTGGGGCGCTAGGCGTCAGAGGAAGCCGGCGATCTCGTCCAGCTGTTTCTTGATCAGGGCATGTTTTGGCACCATGGCGCCCTCCGCCGGGTGGCCCGCGACGAGGATCAAAAACGGTTTATCCGTCTCCGGACGGCCGCAGATACCGTTCAGGAACTTCATCGGGTTCGGCGTATGGACCAGCGTGGCGAGGCCTGCTTCGTGGCAGGCCGCGATCAGCAGGCCCGTGGCGATGCCGACGCTTTCATGGATGTAGTAATTTTTGCGGTCTTCGCCTTCCCGCACGCCGCCGCGGCGCTGCGCGAAGATGCAGATCAGCCAGGGCGCGGTTTCCATATAGGGCTTGTCGGCATCGGTGCCGATCGGGGCGAGGGCATCCAGCCATTCTTCCCCTGCGCGGCCTGAATAGAATTCGCGTTCCTCGGCCTCGGCGGCCTCGCGGATCTCGCGTTTCTTTTCCGCGCTGCCGACGCAGGCGAAATACCAGGGCTGGTGGTTCGCGCCCGACGGGCCAGAGCCTGCCGTGCGGACGCAGGCCTCGATGACATCCTGCGGCACAGGCTTGTCAGAGAACTGACGGACAGAGCGGCGGCGCGCCATCCGGTCATGGAAGGCGAGGGCCCGGGCCAGCATTTCGTCTTCCGGCAGATCGGCATAGCCGGTCAGGGGCACATGGGTCTCGGGCGAGGTTTTCATGCCTCACCGATACCATGCGCACCTGACCGGGCAACATCACTTACCGGTTATCGAATTCCGCGCGGACGAGCTCCAGCCCCCGCCGCGTGATGCGGTAAGGCTTGCCACCTTGCGAGGCGATGGCACGATTGCGCTTCAGCTTGCGGAAGAGACGGAGGCTGAGGCCCGGATAGCGCCAGCCATCGCGGGTAAAGCAATGCAGTTCTTCCGGCTTGTTGTGTTCGTTGCGGATGATTTCGATATGCCCGCCCTGTGCGAGCAGGTGGAGGATGCGCTGTTCTGCGCGGGAGATATCCATTGTAGGTGGTCCGAAGTCGGGCGCCGCACTTCGGAGATGTGACGGCGCGCAAAAACGTTCACTGGCGTCAATTGCCAGCGGCATCGTTCTCGCCGGCCTGCCTGACGCTGATCCTCAGCGCCTCAAACGGCAGGCCCCTTACCGGGACTCAAACATGGAATTGGACATAAACGCTCCGTTGAGCCGCCTATCTGGGTAAGCAGCCCTCACGGGTCAAGTCTTTTCCGTGCGGATTATTCTTCTTCAGGAAGCTCCGGGACGCCGACGGCGTGGAAGCCGGCGTCGACGTGGATCACTTCGCCGGCAATGGAGTGGCCGAGCTCTGACAGGAGGTAGAGTGCACAGCCGGCGACGCCGGACATTCGAGTGTCTTCCTTGAGGAGGGACCAGTCACGGCCCGTGCCCATAAGGCTCTTGCCTCCGCGGATGCCCGCGAGGGAGAGCGTGCGCATCGCGCCCGCGCTGATCGCATTGACGCGGATGCCCTGATGGCCCAGGTCGCGCGCGGCATAACGGGTGGAGGCTTCGAGCGCGGCCTTGGCAACGCCCATGACGTTGTAAGACGGAACGGTCCGCTCGGCGCCGAGATAGGTCATGCAGATCATCGCGCCGCCATCCGGCATGATCTCTGCCGCGCGGCGGGCGCTGTCGATGAAGGAATAGACGGAGATGTCCATCGCGCGGCGGAAGCCTTCGCGGGACGTATTCGCGACCATGGAGCCGACCAGCTCGTCCTTGCCGGCAAAGGCGATGGAGTGGACCAGGAAGTCGATCTTGCCCCATTTCTCCTTCACGGAGGCGAAGGCGGCGTCCATCGAAGCGTCGTCGGTCACGTCAGCAGGGATCATGAAGTCCATGCCGATGGACTCGACCAGCGGGCGTACGCGGCGTTCCAGGTTCTCGCCCTGATAGGTGAAGGCAATCTCGGCGCCTTGGGCGGCCAGTTGCTGGGCGATGCCCCAAGCGATGGAGTTCTGGTTGGCAACACCCATCACGATGCCGCGCTTGCCCTTCATCAGGGTGCCTTCGGGCGGGGTCCAGTCATCAGCCATGGCGCGAATCCTTCCTGCTTGTCTTTGAAGAGAACGGCTAGGGGGGCGGTTGGCCCCCGTCAAGCGCGCCGGATCAGGCCGGCTGGTCCATGTTCTTCAGGCCGACGCGCATGTCGGTGGCCGTGTAGACATGCTCGCCGTCGACATAGACGCGGCCATCGGCGATGCCGAGGACGAGCTTGCCGCGGCGAACGCGCTTCATGTCGATTTCATAGCGCACCAGCTTCTTGTCCGGCGTGATCTCGCCGGTGAAGCGGACATCGCCCACGCCGAGCGCGCGGCCCTTGCCGGGGCTGCCGGACCAGCCGAGCCAGTAGCCGACGATCTGCCACATCGCATCGAGGCCAAGGCAGCCCGGCATGACGGGGTCGCCCGGGAAGTGGCATTCGAAGAACCAGAGGTCCGGCGTGATATCGAGCTCAGCCACGACATGGCCCTTGCCGAACTGGCCGCCATCCATCGTGATCTCGGTGATCCGGTCCATCATCAGCATCGGCGGGGCCGGAAGCTGGGCGTTGCCGGGACCGAAATAGCCGCCCTTGCCGGATTCGAGCAGGTCTTCCTTGGAATAGGAGGATTTGGGCGTGTGATAGTCGTGCGGTCCGGACATGCGTGATTTTCCTTAACGTCAGTAACCGGCCTTGAAGGCACCGGACCGCCCGGATTGTCAACTCATGAGGCGCGGTTTTGGCCTCAGAGGCCCGTTTCGCCAGGGTCTGCGCCCCATAGCGAGGGCTGAGGCGCATAGCCCTTGAATTCCTGGGCCTGGACGCGGCACCAGCCGCGCGAACAGGCGCCCAGATCGACCAGAACGCCCCGGCCCAGGTCGGCCACGGGTTCGGCGCCCGGCGTCGGATCCTGGCGCAGGACGGTGGGCGTCTGGACATAGGCCTTGTGGCCTTCTTCCAGCATGCGGGCATGGACCCAGACCTCAGTGCCGGAGGGGTCGCGTACGCGCCGCCAGTTCTGGCTTTCCTTGATCACCAGAAGGGGCAGGCCCTTGCGCTGGTATTCCCACAGGACCGGGTGTTGCTTGGACGGGCCGGCGCGGCCGTTGACCATGGCGAATTTCAGGGTTTCGAAGCGGGGGACCGGCTTTCCGGAGAATCGCGACACGCGCACCAGCTCCGGTGCCTGCGCCATGGCGGTCCCTCCGAGGAAGAACACGACCGAGATCAGAAAGGGTGCCCACTTCATGTGCATCAGCTTCCAAAGCGAAATCTGCGACAAGATTGCACGCTCTGGTGAATTAGCCGTAAAATCTTCGGCATTGGCGTACCGGCAGGGCTTTGCTAAGGCCTCCGCAGAGTCGATTATAAAAGATACAAAGGGTGCTCATGCCGACCAGGAAGCTGAAGATCGTCGTCACCCGCAAACTGCCGGCTGCGGTAGAGTTGCGGATGAAGGAGTTGTTCGACGCCCGCCTCAATGAGGACGATCACCCCTTCACGCAGGAAGAACTGGCCGAGGCGATGCAGACCGCCGACGTGCTGGTGCCCACCGTGACCGACCATATAGACGGCCGCCTTCTGGCGCGGGCAGGGGAGCAGCTCCGCCTGATCGCCCAGTTCGGCGCCGGTGTGGACAATATTGACGTGCAGAGCGCCATCCAGCGCGGCATCACCGTCACCAACACGCCGGGTGTGCTGACCGACGATACCGCCGATGTCGCCATGGCGCTGATCCTTGCCGTGCCGCGCCGCCTGCATGAGGGCGCGCAGATCATGGATGGCGGCGGCTTCGATGGCTGGACGCCGACCTGGATGCTCGGCCGCCGTCTCGCGGGCAAGCGCCTCGGCATCATCGGCATGGGCCGTATCGGCCAGGCCGTTGCGCGCCGCGCAAGATCCTTCGGCCTGCAGATCCACTATCACAACCGCAAGCCGGTCGGCGCGCGGATCGAGGAACAGCTCGAAGCAACCTATTGGGACAGCCTCGACCAGATGCTGGCCCGCATGGACATCGTCTCCATCAACTGCCCTCACACGCCGGCCACGTTCCACTTGATGAATGCCCGCCGGCTGGAGCTGATGAAGCCGGAAGCCTACATTGTGAACACGGCCCGCGGCGAAGTCATCGACGAGGCGGCGCTCGCCCGTGCCATCAAGGCCGGCAAGCTGGCCGGGGCCGGGCTCGACGTGTTCGAACGCGAACCGGCGGTGAACGAGGAACTGATCGGACTGCCGAACGTCCTGCTGCTGCCACACATGGGCTCGGCCACGATCGAAGGCCGCACCGAGATGGGCGAGAAGGTCATCATCAACATCAAGACCTTCGCCGACGGCCACCGCCCGCCAGACCGCGTGATCCCCGCGATCCTGTAGCGTTGACGCCTGTCAGCGCCGTGCCTTTCTGAGATTCCGGGCGCGGGCGCGTACGGAGGCGGCCGGATCCTTTTCCGCATATGCAAGCGCGGCTTCCGCTTCGGCGGAAATGCCGTGATCGCGTTCGGCGAGATAGCAGAGAAGGTCCAGAGACCAGGCCCGCAGGAAGGGGCGCGGGCTCGCCAACAAGGGACGGGCAAAGGCGAGCAGGTGATCTGCTACATCGTCTGGAAAGGGCAGGAGACGGGCGCTCTGACAGATGTGCAGTTGCGCATCCCAGGTCGTGAGACCGGTAAGCCGGCCTGCCAGTTTCACGCACTGGTCCGGCGTCAGGAGCTGGTCGTTTTCGGCATGATGCTTGATCAGCCAGGTCGCCCCGGATGAGATCGCATCGTTCTCATCCGTGGACAGAACGACCAGTTCATTGAAATAGGCCTTTCCTGATCCGTGTGCCGCCGCAGCCTCGGTGAGGACGGAAGGGGACTTGCGGTCAAAGGCGGCAAGCTGGTCTCTCAATCCGTCGCTATTTGCCATTGCGATACCGGATGTCCGATCAGTCCAGCGCGCCGATATAGGGCAGGCCGCGATATTTGCCGGCATCGTCCATCCCGTAGCCGACGAGGTAGCGGCCCGGCGAATCGAAGGCGCAGAAATCGACGCCGTTCTCTCCGCGGGGCGCCCACGGCTTTTGCGTCAGCGTGCAGGTAATGACCTCTTTCGCGCCCTTGGCCAGAAGGTGTTGCTTGGCGAATTCGAGGGTGCGGCCGGTGTCGAACACATCGTCCAGCAGCAGCACGCCGCGATCCTTCACCTGCCGCGACAGGTCCGCCCGGACGACCACCCGGCCGGAGCTTTCGCGCGCATCGCGATAGCTCTCCAGCCAGATGACATCCAGCATCGGGTGCACGCCGCGCCGGGCGAGCGCCTTCATAAGGTCAGACGTGAAAGGCGTCGCGCCGATCAGGATGGAAACAACCGTCCAGTCTCCGGTCAGGCGCGGGGCCAGCCGGTCGGCCAGTTCGTCGATCCGCGCCATCAGCTGGTCTTCCGGCACGAGCACTTCGATCTTCTGGGCGTCGCTCATTCCGTCTCGTCTCCGGCGGGCAATTCAGGCGCCGCCTCATCGTCCGGCGTTTCAGGCGCCGGGGGTGTCAGCGCGCTCTGGGACACACCGGCCTTGTCCACCAGGGAGAGTTCGATCTGGAAGCTCTCCATCGGGGCCTGCTCCAGCACGATCTGAAAACTGCCCTGAGACCCAGCGGGCAGGCGGGCCGGCGTGATCGAGCCATAGCGGGTGGCGACCGTGCGGCCGCGTTCGTCTTCCAGGTCCACTTTCACCAGCGGTGTATCGACGGTGGAGCGTGCCACGTTCACGGCATGGCCCGAAACGGTGACGACCGGTACGGTGTCGTTGAAGGTGCGGGAGCGTTCGATGTCGGCGAATTCGATGCCGAACCGGTTCACATTGAAGCCGGCCATCTTGTAAGCCCCGGCGGCGCGCGGGAAAACCTTCACCACATCATTGCGGAACATGATGGCGGCCACACCCAGCACAAAGAACAGGACGGCCGTGCCGATCCAGGAGAGGAGAGCGACCGTGCGGCTCTTGCGGCGGCGCTGTTCGCGCACCCGTTGGCGGTAGATTTCATGGGCGGCGGCTGGATGGGCGCCAGCCTTTTCCATTTCCAGCCCCGGCGGGCCCACAAACCAGGAATGCCCGCAGGCGGCGCACTTCACGGTGCGGCCGCTTTCACCGATTGTTGAGTCATCGGCGAAATACTGTGTCTCACAATTCGGGCAGGTGAGGATCATGCCTTGGTCTTTCCCGCAATTCGCCCCAATAATCCAGCCATCCGGGCCAATCGATGGAGCCGATGACCCTTTCGAGACTCGACCCTTTTGACGATATTGCTGTGCGTCTGGATAACGTGTCGTTACGCTACGACACTTCGGATGACGTTCTTAGCGGTATTGATCTCAGCCTGAAACAGGGATCTTTCACATTCCTGACAGGCGCGTCTGGCGCGGGAAAATCCAGCCTTCTCAAACTCTTGTACCTGGCGCTGAAGCCGTCGCTCGGCGAAGTCTCGCTGTTTGGCCGGCCGACCGGGCGCCTCGCGCGCGATCAGTTGTCGGCCATGCGCCGCCGGGTGGGCGTCGTGTTCCAGGAGTTCCGCCTGCTGGAACACCTCTCCGCCTATGAAAACGTGGCCCTGCCGCTGCGTGTGGTTGGCCGCAAGGACGCCGATTACAGGGGGGATGTGGAGGAGCTGCTGGCCTGGGTGGGCCTCGGCAAGCGCCTGCACGCAAAACCGCCGACCCTGTCGGGCGGGGAACAGCAGAGGGTCGCCATCGCCCGCGCCGTAGTGACCCAGCCGGACATCCTGATCGCCGATGAGCCGACCGGCAACGTCGACCCGGAAATGGGCTCGCGCCTGATGCGCCTGTTCCTGGAGCTGAACAAGCGCCGGGGCACGACCGTGATCATCGCCACGCACGATCTCGGCCTGGTGCGGCAGGTGGAGGCGCCGGTCTACCGGCTGAACAATGGCCTTCTGGTGCGCGATGTCGAGTTCGGCGGAGACGGCGCAGCGGGCCGCCGGCGGACCGACCCGGCAAAGGCGGAAGACTGATGGCACGTGAAACGCCCCTCCTGCCCGTTGAGGACGCCCGCGAGGCGGCGCTGTTCTTTGTCGTTGCAGCGCTCTGTTTCCTGGCGGCGCTCGCGGCCTTGTCGGCCAAGTCGACCTATGGCGCCGCGCGGGCCTGGACGGCGGAAGTGGAAGGCGAACTGACCGTTACGCTGCAGGATGTCGACCGGAGGGCGGCGGAAGACGCCCGCAAACTGATCGAATCGACGGACGGCGTGGCGTCTGCGCACCTGATGTCGAAGGATGAGATCGACGAATTGCTGGAGCCCAATTTCGGCAATCGCGGCCTGCCGGACAGCCTGCCTCTCCCGCAGCTGATTGCGGTGACCGCCGACCCTCATGTGCCGGACATGGGTCCGACCTTGCAGCGCGTGCTGACGCAGGCGGGTTATAACAGTGCCGTGGACGAACATGCCGACTGGGCGGGCGATGTCCGCCGCGTGCTGGCGATCACGCGGCTGATTGCACTGACGGCGGTGGCGTTATTGGCCTCGACCGCTGTGGCGGTGATTGCCTTTGCGACCCATGCCGCGCTGCTGGCCCGGCGGGACATTGTCGATGTGCTGCACCTGTCGGGCGCGCGCGACCGGTTCATTGCCAGCCTGTTCGAGCGGCGCTTCTGGGTCCTTGGCCTGCGGTCAGGGGCGGTGGGCGCCTTGCTGGCGCTCGGCGCCGCGGCCGCAGCGATCTTCGCCGCAAAGGCCCATGGCGGGCACGCCGGCCTGCTGCCGGAGCTGAGCCTTGATTACCTTGACCTTGTCGTCCTCGTTCTGACCCCGGTGATCGCCGGGCTTGCCGCCCGCATCGCGGCCCGCATCACAGTGATCCGCGCACTCAAGAGCATGATGTGAGCAAGAACGGCCGTCCCCGGCGTGGAAAATCCCGGCTCGGCACGATGGTGGTCGTGTTCGTGCTGGGCCTGCTTGGCATCGACTTCCTGCTATTTGCCCAGCGCGCAGCGAACATGAAACCGGACACGGGCGTGAAAGGCGATGCCATCGTGGCGCTGACCGGCGGATCTGGCATTCGCATCGCGGAAGGGGTGAAACTGGTTTCCGAAGGGCGGGGCGGGCACCTGCTGATTTCCGGCGTGCACCCGGACGTCACCATGGAAGACCTGATCAGCCTTGCGGGCGGCGACCCGGAAGTCTGGGCCTGCTGCGTCACCATCGGCCATGCGGCGGAGACCACGCTCGGCAATGCCGAAGAGACCGCCGCCTGGGCCTATGAGAATGGTTATGACGACCTGATCCTAGTCACGTCCGACTATCACATGGCGCGCAGCATGCTGGTGCTGCAGGACGCGATGCCGGACATCACGCTCGAGCCTTGGCCCGTGCGGACCGTGATCGACCCATCGCGCCTGTTGACGGATTACAAGTCCCTCAAGGGCGTATTCCTGGAATGGGCGAAGTGGCGGGTAACGACGCTGGAATGATCGCGCGCGATTGGCTAAGCCAGCGGGCATGAGAGTCTTCACTTCCCTCCTGTTCGTGATCTGGCTGTACCTGTGGATGGCCATTCTCGGCATCTTGTTCCTGCCGGCACTGATCCTGCCGCGCTGGGCGACGATTTTCGGCATCCGCACCTATGCGCGCACCATCCGCCTCGGCCTGCGCCTGATCTGCGGCATCAGCACCGAAATCCGCGGGCGCGAGAACATGCCGGAAGGTCCTGTGATCTATGCGGGCAAGCACCAGTGCATGTACGACGTGTTCATTCCCTTCCTGGTGATGCGCGACCCCGCCATCATCATGAAGAAGGAGCTGCTCTGGTATCCCTTCCTCGGCTGGTACGCGCTGAAAGCCGCGATGATCCCGATTGACCGGGCGGGTACGACCAAGACGCTGAAGGCCATGGTCGCCGAGGCGAAGAAACGGGCGGAAAACTACCGACAGATCGTCATCTTCCCGGAAGGCACGCGCAAGGCGCCGGGCGCCCCGCCGGATTATCATGCCGCAGGCATCTCCGCGCTGGCAAAGGCCATCGAGGCGCCGATCGTGCCGGTGGCGACCAATGCGGGCCTCTGTTGGCCAGGCAGGGGCCTCCTGCGGCGGCCCGGAAAGGTGGTCTACGAGATCCTGCCGCCAATACCGGGTGGCCTGCCGCGCAGGGACATGATGGCAAGGCTGCAGGGCGAACTGGAACCGGCGACGGATAAGCTGGTGAAGGAAGGCCTTGCCGTACAGGGCCGCGAACTGCCGGCCACTTAGAGGAATTCCGGATATGGTGTCGTCTTCCACGCCGAAGAAAAAATCCCGCTTCGGCCTCTTCCTGCCGTTTGTCTTGCTGCTGCTTGTCGTTGGTGCCTGGTCGGCCTGGTGGCATGTCGCCAGTGGCCGGATCGATCAGGCCGTGGACGAATGGATCTCGGAACAGGAGGCTCAAGGCGCGGCGTTCACCTATGCCGGCCGCCACATGGGAGGATATCCATTCCGCTTCGAACTCGTGTTCGACCAGCCGGCGTATTCCGGCAGGCCCGGGGAAGCGTCCTGGGAAGGCGACCGGGCCGAATTCGTGATGCAGGCCTGGAATTTGACCCACATGATCGGACGCATGCCGGGTCATCACGTCATCACCGGTGCAAACGGCATCCGCAACAGCGTCGATTTCGACGGGCATGCCGCCTTCAGCCTGTCCTGGAACAAGGCGGGGCTGAACCGGTTCGGCTTCCAGTCCGGCGAGGCGCAGGCGCTGGTTGGCGGGCAGGTCTACGAGATCAGCAATCTGTCCCTGAACCTTGCCCCTCGCCCGGAGAGCCCAGACGATCTGATGATCGCGGCGCAGTGGGACAAGCTGGCGCTGGAGGCGGCGCCTGTGGCTGCGCCTTATTTGGGTACGGAGCTTGGGCCCTCCCGCCTGATTGGGGAAGTGCGCAGTTTCTTCCCGGCCTATGAGGCGGCTGGCCGCGAAGTGGGCGGCGTCTGGCCCATGCTTCTGGAAGATGGCGGCGAGGTGGAAGTTGCACAGCTCTTGCTGGACTGGGGCCCGCTGGACCTTGGCGCGCAGGCCAATCTGACGCTGGCGAATGGCCGCTCGAACGGCGCGTTCAAGGTGCGGATCGAGAATGCCGATGCGCTGAAGCAGGCCATGATCGATACGGGTCATTGGAATCAGCAGGAGCAGGTCGTGTTCGGTACGCTGGCGCCAGCCTCACGCGATGGCGGCTTCCTGACCCTACCGGTGATCGACGATACGGTCTTTGTCGGCCCGGTGCCGCTGGGCAAGCTGCCCGGCAGCCGGTCGTGACTGCGCCTTCCAGAGCGACTATCCAGTCGGCCTGCGAGGCCTTGTCTGTCATCGATCCGGCGCTCGCCCGCGCCTATGACATTGTCGGCGTGCCGGACTGGCGGACGCATGCGCCGAGCTATGCGCTGCTGGCGCGGACGGTGGTCTACCAGCTGGTCTCCACGCGCGCAGCCGATGCGATCTGGGTCAGGGTGGAGGGCTTTCTGGGTGAGGTGACACCGGAGCGTGTGCTTTCCTGCGACCAGGACAAGCTGCGCGCCTGTGGCTTGTCGCGTCCGAAACTCTCCCACATGAACACAATCGCCGACGCCATCGCGGAGGGCGCGCTGGATCTCGCCCGCGTCGAGGCGGCAGATGTGGACGCGGCCCGCGCCGAATTGCTGGCGGTGAAGGGAATTGGTCCGTGGACGGCAGACCTTTACCTGCTCTATGCCGCCGGGAAGGTGGACGCATTCCCGCATGGCGACGCCGCCCTGATGGAAGCGCACCGGCGCCTCGGCGGCTATGAGCAGCGTATGGCGAACAAGGCATTTTCCATGCATGCAGAGCGTTGGCGCCCGTACCGGGGCGTTGCGGCGCATCTTCTCTGGGGTTGGGTAAACACGGAGCGGGCGAAAGCGGGCATTCCGCCAGCCTGAGTGCCGGGCATTGCAAAACACCGTTCCTGTCATATTCTCTTGATAAGAATCGCCTAGATGAACAGGCGAAACCAAGAGGAGCGCACGCTTTCAGTCGGTTCGAACAACAGATTTCCAGTCTCTGTCGCATGGGGGGTCACCATGGCTGAGATACTTACGGCGCCGCCCAGCGGGCGGCCTGCACTGGTTCTGAATGCCGATTACAGGCCGCTTTCCTATTATCCGCTCTCATTGTGGCCGTGGCAGGAGGTCGTGAAGGCGGTTTTCCTCGATCGTGTCGATATCATTGCAGAATACGACTATATCGTGCGCTCTCCGAGCACGGAATTCCGCCTGCCGAGCGTCATCGCGCTGCGCGATTTCGTGCGCCAGGACCGTCCGCCAGCCTTCACACGCTTCAACGTGTTCCTGCGCGACGGTTTCCAGTGCGCCTATTGCGGCACGCACGACCAGCTGACGTTCGATCATGTCGTCCCGCGCTCGAAGGGCGGACGCACGACGTGGGACAATATCGTCGCCGCCTGTTCGCCCTGTAACCTGCGCAAGGGCAACAAGCTGCTGAATCAGACGGATATGCACCTGCTGCGCCGGCCTTTCCGGCCCAATAATTACCAGCTGCAGGAAACCGGCCGCCGCTTCCCGCCCAACCATTTGCATGAGACGTGGATGGACTATCTCTATTGGGATGTGGAGCTGGAAAGCTGATTAACCATCAGAGCGCTGTATTTGTTACATATTCGCACCTGAACTGTCATAAAAACTGTATGAAATCGGGCTATCCGCCAACGGATGTCCTTCTCGCGCGCGCAGCCGAAGCCTGATTACAAGGCGATTTTCATCTCCGATGTGCATCTCGGCAGTGCCGGGTGCCAGGCCGATGCGCTGTGCGCATTCATGAAAACGCATACATCCGAACAGCTTTATCTCGTCGGTGACATCATTGATGGCTGGCGCATGCGGAAGAAATGGTTCTGGCCGCAGTCGCACACCAACGTCATCCGCCGCATCCTGACCGCTGCGAAGCGCGGCACGGAAGTCACCTATATCATCGGCAATCATGACGAGTTCCTGCGGGCCTTCCTGCAGTTCCGGCTCGCCTTCGGCGATATCCGCGTGAAGAACCGCGCCTTGCATGATGGCGAGGACGGCAAGCGCTACCTCGTTGTGCATGGCGACATGTTCGACGGCATGATGCGGGCCGACCGCAAATGGATCATGCATCTCGGCGACCATGCCTATAATTTCCTGCTGTGGACGAACACGAAGCTGAACGCGATCCGCCGCCGTCTCGGCATGCCTTACTGGTCCCTCTCGCAGGCCCTGAAGAAGCGCACCAAGCGGGCGCTGAACCATATCCACAATTTCGAAGGCCATGTGGCGGACTATTGCCGCCGCAAGGGCTATGACGGAGCGATCTGCGGCCACATCCATGTCGCCGAAATGCGCGACATCGACGGCATCACCTACATGAACGATGGCGACTGGGTGGAAAGCTGCACCGCGCTGGTCGAGCATCATGATGGCCGCTGGGAAATCCTCCACTTCCAGCCCCACGCCGTGAAAGCGGACGAACCGGTGGCAAAAGAGGCCCGCATCAGGGCAGTGGCGTAAGCCCGTCCTTCCTTGTCACCCCGTGAGGAAGGGCGGGTCACGAACGCTGCTAACCGCGCCGCTTGACTTCCCGCGCGTGCCCGGCCACCTGACACCGATGCAATCCTCCCTGAAGGCCATTCTGGGCCCCACCAATACCGGCAAGACGCACTACGCGATTGAACGGATGACCGGCTTCGGCACCGGCATGATCGGCCTGCCGCTGCGCCTGCTGGCGCGCGAAGTCTATGACCGGGTCGTGGAGCGCAAGGGCGAAGCCGCTGCGGCGCTGATCACAGGTGAGGAGCGGATTGTTCCGTCCACGGCGCGATACTTCATCTGCACGGTCGAGGCGATGCCGGTGGAGCTGCGCACGGACTTCGTGGCCATCGACGAGATCCAGCTCGCCCAGGACGAGGATCGCGGCCACATCTTCACCGACCGCATCCTCAATTTGCGCGGCAATCACGAGACGCTGCTGCTCGGCTCCGACACGATGCGCGGCCTTCTGCGAGAGTTGAAACTGCAGGCGGAGACCGAGCCGCGCGAGCGCTTCTCGGAATTGCGCTATATCGGCCATACCAAGATCACCAAGCTGCCGAAGCGCACGGCGATTGTCGGCTTCAGTGCTGAGGAGGTTTACGCCATTGCGGAGCTGCTGCGCCGGCAGAAGGGCGGGGCGGCGGTGGTGATGGGTGCGCTCAGCCCCCGCACCCGCAACGCGCAGGTCGAGATGTTCCAGTCCGGCGAGGTGGATTATATCGTCGCGACCGATGCCATCGGCATGGGTCTGAACCTCGATGTCGACCGGGTGGTCTTTGCCTCGCGCTCGAAATTCGACGGGCGGCGCCACCGCCCGCTGACACTGGCCGAATGCGGACAGATCGCCGGCCGGGCCGGGCGCTTCCGGCAAGACGGCGAATTCGGCGAGACGGCGGACTGTCCGCCTTTCGAAGAAGAACAATGGCGCGCCATTGAGGCCCACCGGTTCGATCCGGTGGACGCGATCCAGTGGCGCAATTCCGATCTCGACTTCTCGTCGCTGAAATCGCTGATCCGCAGCCTGGAAAAGCCGTCGGGCAATCCGGTGCTGATCCATACGCCGCATGCGCTGGACGAATGGGTGCTGCGTCGGATGGGGGAGGATGGCCATATCGGGCCGGATGTGTCCGGCGCCCGGCAAGTGCGCCGCCTTTGGGATCTCGCCCGCCTGCCGGACTTCCGAAAGCTGGGGCCCGAAGGCCATGGCCGGCTCGTGCTGGGTCTTGCCGAGACGCTGATGGATCCGGATGCGCGCCTGTCTAATGCCGGCATGGAGCGGCGGCTGGACGATCTGTCCTCCACCGAGGGCGATATCGCAAAATTGCAGCAGCGCCTTGCCAGCATCCGCACATGGACGTATGCGGCCAACCGCCCCGATTGGTTGGAGAACCCTGCTTATTGGCAGGAAAAGACCCGCACGATAGAAGACGCCTTGTCGGACGCGCTACACCAGGCGCTGACAGCAAGATTCGTGGACCGAAGAACAACAGCGCTGCTCGCCAGCCTGAAAAAGGAAGATGCACTCGTGACTGACCTGACGCCGGAAGGCGACGTGACCGTCGAAGGCCACATCGTCGGCCGCCTGAAAGGCCTGACCTTTGAACCGGTCCTGGACGCCCGAACCCTGGAAGGCAAGGCTGTGCGCGGCGCGGCCGCGGCTGCCATCCGCCCGATGCTGCTTCAACGCCTCGGCCAGATTGCGGGGGCGGCGTCGGATGCGTTCACGCTGGCTGATGATGGCTCGATCGTACATGGCGGCGCCGCTGTGGCGCGCCTGTCGAAAGGCGCAAGCTGGATGACCCCGCGTGTCGACCTGGTCGGCGCGACCGAGACAGAGCCACACGACCGCGAACCGGCCCGTGCCCGGATCGAGGAATGGCTACGCAGCGAAATCGCGCGCGTCCTGCCGGTCCACTGGAAACTCTCCGAGGAGAAATCCGGCGAGACGCTGGATGGCCTGCCGCGCGGCCTCGCTTTCCGAGTGCTCGAAAGCGGCGCGGCGGTGGACCTGCGGGGTGACGACCAGTCCGTCCGCCTGACCCCGGAACAGCGCGAAGCCCTGAAAGGCATCGGCATCCGCGCCGGCCGTGTCGCCGCCCATGTGCCGGATGCTCAAAAGCCTGCTGCCCAGCGCATGATCGCCATCCTGCGCGCCGTGTTTGCCGACGAAGCCTTCCCGCTCGCGCCGGAAGGGGCTGGATCGTTTGCGCTGGACGGCACCTGGCCGGAAGAGGCGCTCGCCGCCAACGGCTATCTCCGCTTCGGCAAACGCGCCGTGCGGGCAGATCTCGCCGAGCGTCTCGGCTGGGAACTGTCCAAACGCCGCCGTGAGGCCGGCAAGAACGCATTCGCCATCCCGATCGATCTGGCATCCGTCGTGTCCTGTCCGGCCGATGACTGGCCGGCCGTGCTGAAAGGCTTCGGCCTTGCCCCGGCTGAGAAGGACCCGGAAACCGGTGCCGTGACGCTCTGGCGCTATGGCGCCCGCTCGCGCCCTGAAGAGGGCGGTGGCCGCCCGCCGCGCCGTGAAGGCGGGCATGGGCAAGGTAAACGCTCGGACAATCGTGGCGGCGGAAAAGGCGGTCCCCGCCCGGGCGGCAAGGGCGGTTCACCGCGCCGGTCTGCCCCGCAAAGCCGCCAGCCGGATCCGAACAGCCCCTTCGCTGCGCTGGCCGCCCTGTTGCCGCCGGAACCGCCGCCGAAAAAGAAGCGCAAGCCCAAGAAAAAGGGCGGCGCGAAACAGGGATCTGCCGGTGGACCGGCTGGAAATGAAGCTGCTGGATCAAAAGGCGGTTTCACTTACACGCCGTTCAGCTGAGCGCGCACATGGACGACACGCTGCGCCTTGATGTCTGGCTGTGGCGGGCGCGCTTTTTCAAGACACGGTCCCTGGCAGCCGGCCATGTGCGTGGACGCGGGGTGCGCCTGTCGCACAACGGACAGACCCGCCGGATCGACAAACCGGGCCAGGTGATCACACCGGGTGATGTTGTAACCATTGCGCGTGGGGCGCATATAACCAGCGTTGAGATCCTCGAGCTCGGCACACGGCGTGGCCCGCCTGCCGAAGCCCAGGCGCTCTACAGATTGTTGGAAGGCGGACCTGAATGAATATTCTCCGAAATCTCTTCCGGTCCCGCACGCCGGCTGAGCGCGACATGGATCCGAAACTGGCGGCAGCTGCGCTTCTGGTCGAAGCGGCCTTGGTCGATGGCGTATATGTGAACATCGAAAGCGACATGATCGCGGAGATTCTGCTGGACGCCTTCGATCTGGAAGCCGAGCAGGTGGATGAGCTGATTTCCGAAGGCGAAACCCTCGCCGAAGAAGCCGTCGATTCCTTCAATTTTACTCGCCACGTAAAAAAACTTCCCATGGAAACAAGGGTGTCCGTGATCGAGGGGCTCTACCGCGTAGCCCTTTCCGACGGCGAACGGTCTGACGAGGAGGATGCCTTCATCCGCCATGTCGCCTCGCTCCTTTATGTCGACGATGTAGCCCGCGCAGGCGCCCGCCAGCGCGCCGAGGCCCGTCGCACTGCGTAAAGCTAAACACACCGTGCAGGACGCCGCATTGACAGGGCCCGCTACGCGCGCCATTTCGCCCCTGCAAAAATCCTCTGAAGAGGCCTCCCGCCCATGACCTATATCGTTGTCGACGCCTGTATCCGCTGCAAATACATGGATTGCGTCGAGGTTTGCCCCGTCGATTGCTTCTATGAAGGCGAGAACATGCTCGTCATCCATCCGGAAGAATGTATCGACTGCGGCGTGTGTGAGCCGGAATGCCCGGTCGAGGCGATCAAGCCCGACACGGAGGACGATCCGGACGGCAAGTGGCTGAAACTCAATTCCGAGTATTCGAAGACCTGGCCAAACATCACGCGAATGAAAGAGCCGCCGGCGGACCGTGAAGAGTTTGCGCAGGAAACTGGTAAACTTGAGAAATACTTCAGTGCCAATCCGGGGGTCGGAGACTGACCGGCTGATCCCTCCGGGGGCGCTGCAACTGCTGCAGGACTGAGGAAAAGTTAACGATTTCCGGCGCTTCGTTAACTTCATACATGGTTAACGGTTGCGCAGACCTGTTGAAAAAGCTGCAGATTTGTGATACTGTTCAAACTTGAGCAATAAATGAAAAGAGCTGCGACTTCCTAACTCAGACCGTACATATAGCGGACTGGGGTGGGTTTCTTCGGCTCTTATACGCGTAGAAAAGGGCGATAACCGACATGGCGAAAAAAACAGATGCCTCACTGACGTTCGGGGTGGGTCAAAGCGTCGTTTACCCGGCACACGGGGTCGGCAAGATCACCGGGGTAGAGAAGCAGACTGTCGCCGGGATGGAACTGGAAGTTTACGTCGTCGCCTTCGATCAGGACAAAATGATCCTGCGCGTGCCGACCAATCGCGCCGAAGCCTCCGGTATGCGCGCGCTGGCCGGCTCCAAGCTGGTTGACGATGCCCTCAAGACGCTGGGCGGCAAGGCCCGCATCAAACGCACCATGTGGTCGCGCCGAGCCCAGGAATATGAAGCCAAGATCAATTCCGGCGACCTGATCTCGATCGCTGAAGTCGTGCGCGACCTGCACCGCGGCGAAGACCAGCCGGAACAGTCCTACTCCGAGCGCCAGCTCTATGAGAGCGCGCTGGACCGTATGGCCCGTGAACTGGCCGCCGTCGAAAATATCGACAAGGGCGACGCCATGGAAAAGCTGGCCAAATCGCTGGCCAAGAAAAAAGTGGCCGCCTAAGCGACCACTTTACAGAATTCATCATGCAGAAACCCTCGCGAAGCTCCGGCTTTGCGGGGGTTTTTTCTATGCGGCAGCGGCTTTGGCTTTCGCCCGGCCGGAATCGACGATCACGATCGCAGCCGTGATGAGATAGGCGGCCACAACGACCAGCGGCAGCAGGGTGTAGCGCCCCTCCGGCACGAACCACCAGACCATGAACACGGCGACGGCGCGGACCAGGGCATGGTTCATGTAGAGCCAGGTGCGGTTGTAGCTCCAGCCGATCACAGGGAAGTGGAGGGAGAGACCGACCGCCAGGATCAGCGGGAAGAGATCCTTCGCGGTCCAGAGGGCCCCGATCGCCATGGGCCAGAACAGCAGCATGGCGATGAAGGCCGGCAGCAGCACGCTGGTGACCGGCGAGCGGTCCTTCAGGAAATTGTTGCCGAAGATCGCGCCATACATCACGGCGAGGGGGAAGATCGTACCGCTGCCGAACAGGGCGATGGGAAACCAGAAGCGCAGCTCCAGCAGGTACCCGGCCGCGGCGAGACCGGCCCAATAGGTCGCCCCAGCCAGTAGCACGGGGAATCCGCCCCGCAGCCGTACATAGCTTGCCTCGCGCGCATCGCGCAGCGCGGTTTCCAGATCGCTCATGAAGGTATTTCCTGTCTTGCTGGCTCCGCCTGGCGGGGCTGTTTTTCTTTTTAAGGCCCCCAATTCGGTATGATAGACCGTCAATTCAAGGTGTATTTCGAGGGAAACTTAACCGCAACACGCCCGGCATTAACGAAGCCGGGCTGCTCGCCATTTCCTGTTAACCTTAACGAAAACCTGAAGGCGCACTCTTTTCTCCGTCGCCGGACATTCCGGTGACCCTTGGGTTGATCCCGGAAAGTACGGAGAAAACTCCGGCTGAAGGGAAAATGGGTGACAGGAGAACGAGATGCCCTATTCAGATATGCCTTTGCCGCCAGGAGCCCTGCTGGGCGCTGATGCCTGCGCAGAAGACCTTTATCAGGCTGGCCTTGTCTGCGCCGCCGGGATCGATGCCGACATCGATCTGGTCGCCGCACACAAATGGTTCAACCTCGCCGCATCGCGCGGACATGAGGAAGCCAAGTTCCAGCGCCAGGAAATGGCCGAGCTTCTGACTTCGGAAGAAGTGAAGATCGCCCTGTCCGCCGCACGCGACTGGCTGAAACTCGCCCACTAAGACCCGTTCGGGCAGAGAGGGGCGGCAAACACCCCCGATGGCTGAGTGGCTCTTCTCGGCTGCTGCGTGACGCATGTCCGCCGCATAGGGACGTATGCGGACGGTGGGTGTCGCTGGCGACTGCCGGATCTGGCCCGGAAAGCGATTAGGCTCCGGCATGCCTGCAGGGAAGCAGGACACACCGGAGACCGTTCAAAATGCAGCAGGCTGCAAATAATTGCCGGGGCCGTGGGGATGGAACGCCGGCAAAAGGGTGGGCGGCGTTACGAACTCGCCGCGCGGCTGGCCTGGAACCCGGTTTTCTTCTGGGTCGGCCGGAGAAGGAAATAGAGGAACGCGGCGATGAAGCCCAAATCCATCAGCACGATCAGTGTCGTGGTGAAGGGAATGGTGCCGTGGTACCAGTCCGGCAGGTAGACATAGGCAATGCCCAGCTTGCCGAGCAGGCCCGCCCACACAACCGGGCGGTAGCGCTTGGGGTCCCCGCCGACAATCGCGTAAACGACACCGAAACAGAGCACGAGCGCGCCGGTCACTTTCATGAGTGCCGGATCGACCGCTTCTACCGTGCCGGTCATGGCGACCATCGTCTCCGGAGAGATGAAAAGTGGCGCGCCGATTGCAAAATTGAAGAAGGCTGCGGTC
This sequence comes from Hyphomonas sp. GM-8P, assembly GCF_003263315.1. Classification (NCBI taxonomy): domain Bacteria; kingdom Pseudomonadati; phylum Pseudomonadota; class Alphaproteobacteria; order Hyphomonadales; family Hyphomonadaceae; genus Hyphomonas; species Hyphomonas sp. GM-8P. The sequence goes on along the minus strand of NZ_AWFE01000138.1, from coordinate 43,006 downwards.
CAGAAAAAGATCTGCCAGTCTTTCATGTTCGTCTCCCTCTGCGGCGTAACGGACGGATCCGGACCCGCCGCTTCTCTGAACATTACCCCCAGAATTCCCCGGAAACCTTTATGGCTGTTTTCGCCGATCGATCGAATTGATCGGAACAGCACCAATTTGCTGGGTTTTTCTCATTATATACGTGTGCGGAGTGGCAGAATGGCCACGCCCGACAGCAATCTGGTGTGCTTTGTGCCGTTCAAGTTACACATGCGGTAACCTTGATCCTGGTAACGGACGGCAGGTCTCCCCGTTCCAGACCGGGACGCGGCCGCCGGGGAGCGCCTGTCTCCCCGCGGCACAATCCCGGCCTCAGCCGATCCGTCGATCCATGTCTTTCCAGTAGGGTTCTCTCAGATCCTTGCGCAGGATCTTGCCCGAGGGATTGCGGGGCAGGGTCTCGATGATATCGACCGACTTCGGACATTTGTATCCGGCGATGCGTTCCTTCGCCCAGGCGATCACGCTTTCCGCCGTTGGGGTCTCGCCCGGCTTCGGCACCACGATGGCCTTGACCGCTTCGCCCCATTTCTCGTCCGGCACGCCGATCACGGCGACATCCGCGACGGCCGGGTGGCCGAAGATCGCATTCTCGACTTCCGCCGGATAGACGTTCTCCCCGCCGGACACGATCATGTCCTTCACGCGGTCGTGGATGTAGAGGAAGCCATCTTCGTCGAAATAGCCCGCATCGCCGGTATGGAAGAAGCCGTCGCGGATCGCCTCTTCGGTCGCCTCCGGACGGTTCCAGTATCCCTTCATGACGAAGCCCGCCTTGATGACGATCTCGCCGACTTCGCCAGTGGGCACCGGCGCGCCGGTCTCGTCCACGCAGCGGATCACGGCGCCTGGATAGGCAACGCCGCAGGAGCGTAGCTTGCCCCAACTGGGGTCATGCGCTTCCGGCGGCAGGAAGGTCGCCGCGCCGACCGTTTCCGTCAGGCCATAGAGCTGGGTGAAATTGGCACCCGTGATTTCCTTCGCTTCCAGCAGCAGGCTCTCTGCAATGGGGGAGGCGCCGTAGAAGATCTGCTTCATCCTGCTCCAGTCGATCTCGCGCACATTCGGCTGCTGGGTCAGCATCAGGATGACTGCAGGCACCCAGAAGGCATGCATGATCTCCTGCTCTTCGATCAGGCTGAGGATGACCTGCGGATCGATTTCGCGCAGCACGACGGTTTTTGCGCCCTGGATCGTGGCAAGCAGGCCGATGTTCACACCCGCCACATGGAAAAGCGGCATGGCGTTCATGACGGCTTCGCCGACGCCGTAAGTTGACCATTCCAGCCTGCTGGCCTGTTCGAACATGGAGCGGTAATTGGCATTGGTCAGCTGCACGCCCTTGGGCAGGCCGGTCGTGCCGGACGTGTAGAGCTGGATCACGTCATCTTCCGGCTTTGGCGTCAGGCCGGGCAGGGCGGCGCTCTGGCTGTCGCGCCACTCGCGATAGTCCGGCCATTCGGGGTGGCCGCCATCGACGGCGATGATCTGCACTAGGTCCGGCAGCTCGGCGCGGATCTGCTCGGCCATTTCGTAGAAATCGCGGCCGACGAACAGCACCTTCGCCCCGGCATCTGACAGGATGAACTTCACTTCCGGCGCAGCGAGGCGTGTGTTCACCGCGGTCATCACGGCGCGGGCCTTCGCCGCGCCGTACAGCATCTCATAATATTGTGATGTGTTCTTTGCGAGGTACCCCACGCGGTCGTCCGGTTCCACGCCCAGCGCGACGAGGCCATTGGCGACCTGGTTGGAATAGATATCCAGCTGGCGATATGTCGTCGTCTCGCCTTCGAACCAGAAGGCTGTGTCTTCAGGGCGCATCTGGGCCTGCACACGCGGGACATCCGCCAGAAAAGGCATTGCCTCTGTGTCGATCATGGGTTCCTCCGGCATGTCTTTTTATCGGGCCTGACTGTAGTCGCTTCTGGCTATATGTCAGCCCATCACTGCTTTGCAGCTGCAGGCGGAACCCTTGCGGTCCGCCTGCGTTTACGGCACTTGATGCCCATGACTATTCAAACACCCGCCCCGAACGCCGAACTCGCCGAAACCATGCTGCAACTGGGCCGCAACGCCCGGGCAGCGTCGCGCGCGCTCGGTAAACTGACCGCTGATGACCGTACCCGTGGCCTGGAAGCCATTGCGGCCGCCATTCGCGACGCCGCGCCGGACATTCTGGCTGCGAACGCCGAGGACATGGAAGCTGCCCGCGAAAAAGGCCTCGACGCCGCGATGCTCGACCGGCTGGCGCTGGACGAGGCGCGCGTCGAAGGCATTGCCAGCGGTGTCGAAGCCGTGGCTGGCCTGCCGGACCCGATTGGCCGCGAACTTGCTCGCTGGACGGTGCCGTCCGGGCTGGACATCGCCCGGGTGTCCGTGCCGCTCGGCGTGATCGGCATCATCTATGAGAGCCGCCCGAATGTGACGGCAGACGCCGGTGCGCTGTGCCTGCGCTCCGGCAATGCCGCGATCCTGCGCTGCGGCTCGGAAAGTGCCTTGTCGTCCCGGGCGCTTGTCAGCGCCATGCGCGGCGCGCTTGAGAAGGAAGGCCTGCCGCAGGACGCAATCCAGCTGGTACCGACACAGGACCGCGAAGCCGTCGGCCACCTCCTGTCAGGCCTTGAAGGCGATGTCGACGTGATCGTGCCGCGCGGCGGACGCGGTCTTGTCGAACGCGTGCAGATGGATGCCCGCGTGCCGGTGATCGGCCACCTCGAAGGCCTCTGCCATGTCTATGTCGACGGCGCAGCCGATCCGGAAAAGGCGATTGCCATCGTCGTCAATGCCAAGATGCGCCGGACCGGCATTTGCGGCTCCGCCGAAACGCTTCTGGTGGATTCGGCGATTGCCGACACGCTGCTGCCGAAACTCGCGGATGCCCTGAAAGAGGCCGGCTGCGAACTGCGCGGTGACGAACGTGCCCGCGCCATCGTGCCGGACATGAAGACCGCAACCGAGGAAGATTGGGCCACGGAATATCTGGCGCCGATCCTGGCTGTGGCCATTGTCGACGGCATTGACGGAGCGCTCGCGCACATCTCCCACTGGTCGTCGGGCCATACCGAATCCGTGATCACCGAGGATCAGGCCGTGGCCGACAAGTTCTTTGCAGATGTCGACAGCGCGATCCTGCTGCACAATGCCTCCACCCAGTTTGCGGATGGCGGTCAGTTCGGCATGGGCGCGGAAATCGGTATCGCCACGGGCCGCATTCATGCGCGCGGGCCGGTCGGGGCGGAACAGCTGACGACCTATAAATACCTCGTCCGCGGCAAGGGGCAGGTCCGTCCTTGAGGCCAGTCCGGTTACCGGGTCCTGTAAAGGGGCTACGCATCGGCCTGTTCGGTGGCAGCTTCAATCCGGCCCATACCGGCCACCTCCATGTTGCCGAGACGGCGATGAAACGGCTCCAGCTCGACTGGGTCTGGTGGCTCGTCGCGCGCGGGAACCCGCTGAAGACCGATCATGGCGATTTCAGTAGCCGCTTTGCGTCGGCGGAAGCTGTCGCCGGACATCATCCGCGTATGATCGTCACCGACATCGAAAAGCAGCTCGGCTATACCTATTCCTGGCAGACGCTGCTGACGCTCGCCGCCCATGCGCCGCAAGCCGATTTCGTCTGGCTGATGGGCGCGGACAATATGGTCGGCTTCCATTACTGGCAGCGCTGGCAGGACATTGCTCGGCTGATGCCGATTGCGATCATTGCCCGTCCGGGTGTCGGCCCCGGCGCGCGCAATTCGAGATTCGCCCGCACCTTTGCGAAAGACCGTATCCCGGAAGCCTATGCGCCGCTGCTGCCGGGCATGGTGCCACCCGCCTGGGTCTACCTGAAAGGCCCGTTGGACAAGTCGTCCTCCACCGCGATCCGCGAGGCGAAGGCATGAGCCTGACGCCGGAAGAGCTGGATCGCCACCGCCGCCATATCCTGCTGAAGGAGATTGGCGGGCCGGGCGTGCAGAAGCTGCGCGCCGCCCGTGTTTCCATCATCGGGGCAGGGGCCCTCGGCGGGCCCTGTGCGCTTTACCTCGCCGCGGCCGGTGTCGGCTGGATCGAACTCTGGGACGACGACCGGGTCGAGCGGTCGAACCTTCAGCGGCAGGTTCAGTTCACGGATAAAGACGTTGGCGCGCCGAAGGTGGAGACTCTCGCGGCACGCCTGCGGGCGATGGATCCTTCTATAAATGTTGAGATCAAAGCCGAGCGCTTCGGCGATGGTGCGACGCCGTCAGGCAATATCCTGATCGATGCGTCCGACAATTTCCCGACGCGCTATGCGCTGAACCGGCTGGCACACGAGACCGGCCGCGCGATGGTGCATGGGGCGGCGGCGGGTTGGAACGGGCAGGTCAGCGTCTTCGCCTCGGGTCTGCAGGCGGACGCGCCCTGCTATCAGTGCTGGGTGCCGGAAACGCCGCCCGATGCAGAGGCCTGCGACGAAGTAGGCGTTGTCGGTGCGCTGACCGGCATGACAGGTGCCGCCATGGCGATGGAAGCCGTGAAGCTGATCACCGGCGCAGGCAAGCCACTGATCGGCCGGGTCCTGTTGATCAATGGTCTTGGCGGCGAATCGCGTACTGTCATGTTGCGGCGCGATACGGCTTGTCCGGTTTGCGCCATCAGGTGAGTCCCGGAATTGACAGGGCAGGACCGGGGGCGCTTACTCTGCGCACCTGATTCAGAAATCAACCGGGAGGAAGGAAACGGGTATGCGCCGTTTTCTGGTGGTTCTGCTTACCTTTGCAGCAATATTGGCGGCTGGCTGGTTTGCACTCCAGCGCGCCGACATCGGCTATGACAGGCTCGAACTCGTCTATGCCAATTCCGACAGCCGTATCCTTCCGCTCGAGAATGGCCTGCGCGTTCATTACCGTGATGTCGGCCCGCGTGACGCACCGGCGATTGTGTTGGTGCACGGATTTTCGTCCTCGTTGCACACATGGGAGCCCTGGGTTGCAAACCTGAAGCGCGACTATCGCGTGATCTCGCTGGACCTGCCGGGGCACGGCCTGACGAACTGCCTTGATGGCGAGCGGATCGGCACCGAACAATTCGTAGAAACGGTGGATGCGGTGACGCGCGCACTGGGCGTCGAGACATTCACCCTTGCGGGCAATTCCATGGGCGGCGGCGTGGCCTGGGCCTATGCATTGGCGCATCCTTCACGGCTGGACGGGCTGGTGCTGGTCGATGCCTCCGGCTGGCCGGAAAACGCGCAGGAGGAAAAATCGGACCCACTCGTCTTCAAGCTGCTGTCCAACCCGGTCGCGCGGCGCCTGATGAAGAATACCGACATGACCTGGCTGGTGCGTGACGGCCTGCGTAACAGTTTCGCCGATCCGGATCTTGCGACCGATGACATGGTCAATCGCTACACCGCGCTCGCCCGCGCGCCTTGTCATCGCGACGCCCTGATGGCGCTGACGTCCGGTGGAAAAGGCCGCGTCTGGGCGACAACGGATGCCCTGGACGACATCACCACGCCGACACTGATCCTTCATGGCAAACAGGACAATCTGATCCCGGTCGCTGCGGCCCGGAAGTTTGCCGATGCCATTCCAGGCGCGAAGCTCGTCATCTATGCCAACGCCGGCCATCTGCCGCAGGAAGAGCTGGCCGAGGAGTCCGCTGCCGACCTCCGCGCCTTCCTGATGAGCCTGAATGCCCCTGAAACCGCATCGACGGAGCCAACCGAGGACGGTTGATGCTGTGGCCGGGAAACCGGCAGGGGGCTTCGCGCGTATCAGGGGAGAAGGAGAATTCCAATGCGCCTCACCTTGCCCGCCATCGCCGCCTTGTTCCTCGCAGCCTGTACCAGCCAGCCTGACTATCGCGACGAAACAAACGCGCCGTCGACCGTGTCTTCGGTGGATCTCACCCGTTATGCCGGTCTCTGGTACGAGATTGCCCGCTATCCGAACTGGTTCGAGCGGGACTGTACCGGCGTCACCGCGGAATATGGCCTGAAGGAAGACGGCACCGTCTCGGTCACCAATACCTGTTTCAAGGACACGCTGGACGGCAAGAAGAAGGTGGCCAACGGCCGCGCCCGTGTCATCGAAGGCTCCGGTAACAGCCAGCTGAAGGTGAAGTTTGCGCCGTCCTGGGTGCCGTTTGCGGAAGGCGACTACTGGATCCTGGCGCTGGAGCCGGACTATTCCGCCTCGCTCGTCGGCAGCCCGGACGGAAAGTATCTCTGGATCCTCTCGCGCACGCCGCAGCTGGCACCGGCGAAGCTGGAAGCGTTGAAGCAGCGCGCCGAAGATCTCGGCTATGACTCGGCCCCGCTGGAGATGACGGTCCAGGCGCAACAGGGGTGACGGGTCACGCCGGCTCTGATACGGCGACTTCATGAGCCTGCCTGCCCTTGATGACCGCAATTTCGACGCCGATCGCCAGCACTGGATCGAGGTCCGTGTCTATTACGAAGACACCGATTTCACCGGCATGGTCTATCACGCGAACTATCTCCGCTTCTTCGAACGGGGGCGGTCCGACTGCCTGCGGGATGCGGGCGTGTCGCATCAGGACCTGCTGAATCGCGAAGACCCCGCCGCCTTTACGCTGACCCGCGTGGCGGTCGACTACAAGCGCGCCGCGAAAGTGGACGACCTGCTCCAGATCCGGACGCGCTATCTCGGCCTCGACGGGCCGCGCTTCCTGTTCCGGCAGGCTTGCCTACGGGATGGAAACCTGATTGCCGAGGGCGAGATCACGGCCGTGATGATCCATGCCGATGGTCGCCCGCGCCGTCCGGTCCGCGAGATGATGGACACGCTGGCCGCCTTCCGCTGGACGGGAGCGGATGGATGAAGCGCGCGGCCGTATTGGGACTGGCTACTGTCTCTCTGGCGGCTGGCGCGTTGGCGGACGAGCCGTTCGATAATGAGCGCGGCTTCTACGTGGCGATGCGGGGGTATGGCTCCATTGCGGACCAGAACAACATCCTGTTCGAAGATACCGGTGAAGTTGCCGGTGCCGTTGGCTACCGGATCAGTGAATCCTTCCGCGTGGAAGGGGAGTACGGCTTTCGTTGGTCAAACGTTGCCGGCCTGAACGGCGCACGGGATGCACATGGCAATTTCACCAGCCGGTCCCTGGGCGCCCACGTTTTCTATGACTTTAGGAAAGGGAAGAAGTTTCGCCCCTTCATTGGGGGAGGCGGCGGGGCCGGCGTGCAGGACTACGAATTTTCCGGCCCTGCGGACATCAATCGAGCGTTCATTGTTGAAGTGAAGGACACAAATTCCAGCGCATACTGGAATGCGCTGGCTGGGACGAGCTACCACTTTTCCCCGCGGTTCCGTCTGTCGGCAGGGATGGAGTACGTCACGTACACCGATCAGGCGGTGGCTTCGAATATCGGCGGCATCGACGGCATCAACCGGGCATACAATTTCTATGTCGGCGCCCGATGGTTCTTCGGCCGCACGCACGAATGATCTCCTGCCGCTTTCCCGTGCAAGGTTAATAAAATCGAACAAAATCTTAACCCTTCCCACCTAGCCGGGAGGCAAGCTGCGGAATCAGGGCGCTCTGCCGTGTTTCTGCCGGAATTGTTGTTGAAACAGGGGCACAACGCGCCCGTTCTCACGGGACGCTAGCCTTATCTGCGGGCTGCCGGCCTGCCATCTTCAAGGAGCACATTCGTCCTATGGAATCGGAAGCGATCGGCACAGCGGCCAGTAATACCGACTTTTCCCTGATTGCCCTCATCTTCGAGGCCGACCCGGTCGTCAAACTGGTCATGCTCATGCTGTTCCTGGCCTCGATCTGGTCCTGGATCGTGATCGGCGAAAAGCTGTTCTCGCTGGGGTCCGCCCGCAAGAAGGCGCGCCAGTTTGAAGACGCCTTCTGGAACGGCCGGACCGAAGACCTCGACCTGCGCCCCGGCTCCGGCGGCGTGGATGCGGCCAGCCGCGTGTTCCAGGCTGCGGCCCGGGAATGGTCGGATGCGCGCCGCGTGACGCCCGGCTCCGGTGAGGCAACGGCCCTCGTCAACCGGGCGGAGCGATCCATGCGCGCCACGATCGACCGCGAGCTTGGCCGCGCCGGGAATGGCCTCGGCGTGCTTGCCACGATTGGTTCGGCATCGCCCTTCATCGGCCTGTTCGGCACAGTCTGGGGCATCATGAATGCCTTCCTCAACATTGCGGCTCAGCAGGACACCAGCCTCGGCACCGTGGCCGGTCCGATTGCCGAAGCCCTGTTCGCCACGGGCATGGGCCTCGTCGCCGCTATCCCGGCCGTGATCTTCTACAACAAGTTCACCGGTGACCTGACGCGGTTCGCCGACCAACTCGACGCCTTCTCGCAGGACGTGCTCGTGCGCCTGTCGCGCCGCGCGTCGGATCCGGGACGGGATTGATCGCATGGGCATGATCCTTGGCTCTGGCGGCAAGGGAGGACGGCGCGGCCGCAGGTCCCTGAATGCCGAAATCAACGTGACGCCCTTTGTGGACGTCATGCTCGTCCTGCTGATCGTGTTCATGATCACTGCGCCCATGCTGGTGCGGGGTGAGGACATCAGCCTGCCCAAAACGAAATCCGGCCCGATCCAGACCGACCCGAACGATGCCCCGCTGGCCATCACGATCAAGGCGGACGGCGCGGTGTTCATCCAGAACACGGAAGTCCAGGTCGACACGCTGGGACCGCAGCTGCAGGCCATCATCGGCGAAGGCTATGACAAGCCGATCTATGTGCGCGGTGATGAAGCGACGCCTTACGGCATCATGATGGAAGTCATGTCCGAGATCCGAGCCGCCGGCTACACGCGCGTCTCGCTCGTGACGGAACAGAAGAAATAAGGAGCGGCCGGCAGGAATGCTTCGCGGCCTGACAGTCTCCACGATCGTGCACGCGTCCGTCCTTGCGATGGCGGTCTTGTCATGGCCGCACCAGAAGTCGGATTGCGACAAGATGATCGAGCGCCTCCAGAAGGAGGAACCGGGCCTCGCCCCGGTCGATATCCTGATGCGTATCCCGCAATGCGCCAGCGCAATCGACGTGCCGATCGACTTTGTCGAGATTGGCCTCGTGACAGACATCGCCCCGGTCCAGAAGGCCGAGGAGCCGCAGGAAGAAGAAGAGGCCGTCCCCGAAGAGGTGGAAGAGGTGCCGGAACCTCCGCCTGAGGAGGAATCGGCCCCGGAAGAGGAAGAAGTCGTCATTCCGGACGAGGAAGCCGAACCGGAACCGGAGCCTGCGCCAGAACCTGAAAAGAAAGAGCCGCCGCCCAAGAAGGAAGAGCCCAAGCTGATCGAGAAGCAGAAGCCCGAGGCCTCTGACGATCTCGACTTTCTGAATGAGTTCGAGGACATCCTGAAGGACAAGGCGCAGGACGAACGCCGCAAGCCGCGCGAGGAAGTTCCACCGCAGATCAACAAGCCGGTGCTGCGCGATGCCCAGGAAACCCGCCCCGGTGCAGGGGAGCGCCGCGGCAATACCGCTTCGCTCCAGGCCGCCATGCGCCGTCAGATCTATGCCTGCTGGCGCGGCGTGTCCGACCTTCCGAAGGAAGACCAGATTGACGTCCAGATGCGCGTCACGCTGAACCTCGATGGCACGCTGAAAGGCAATGTTGAGCTGATCAGTCCGCGGTCCCGCCCGATCGGCCGTTCCGGCATTGCCGTGGACGTGGCGTTGCGTGCGGTCCGCAAATGTGCCCCTTACCAATTGCCCGAAGACGATTATGACCTGTGGAAAGACATCAATGTCACCGTCAGCCCGACCCAGCCCTAACCCCGTTCAAAGGAGGAATCCCATGACCCGCCTGCTGCTTGCCCTGGTGATGGCCTTCACCGCCGCCATCGGACTTGCGCCGAACGCCTCGGCCGAACTCAAAGTGCTGGTTGAAGGCAGCGGTAATTTCAAACCGACGCCGCTGGCCATTCCGGACTTTGAAGTCCGCGGCGGCACCAATGCCGACCTCGCCCGCCAGATTGCTGACGTTGTGCGCAACGACCTCGAATCGACCGGCCTGTTCGAAATGCAGAACCCGGCCTCCTTCATCCAGAAGGATCTGTCGATCGACGTTCAGCCGCGTTTCGCTGACTGGAAGATCATCAAGACCGACGGCCTTGTCGTTGGCGCCTTCGAGGAACTGCCCGATGGCAAGATCGCCGTCTCGTTCCGCCTTTGGGATGTCTATGCCGGCGATGTCATGCGCATCAACGGCCAGCCGGGTCGCCGCCTGACCACGACGCCGGACAACTGGCGTCGCATCGCACACAAGATTGCCGATTCGATCTACACCCGCCTGACAGGTGAAGACCCGTATTTCGACACGCGGATAGTCTACATTGCCGAGACTGGCCCAAAGCTGAACCGTGTGAAGCGCCTCGCCATCATGGATTCCGACGGTGCCAACCAGCAATACCTCACGCCCGGCACGAACACGGTGCTGACGCCGCGCTTCAGCCCCTCGGCGCAGGAAATTACCTACATGTCGTACGAGGGCGGACGGCCGCGCATCTATCTCTTCAACATCGAGACGGGCCGCCAGGAACTGCTGGGCAATTTCCCGGGCATGACCTTCGCCCCGCGCTTCACGCGCGATGGCGAGAGCGTGCTGCTGACCCAGGCAGAGCGAGGTAACTCCGATCTCTACATCATGAACCTGCAGACACGGCAGTCGCGCCGCCTGACCGACCACCCGGCGATTGATACCTCGCCGTCGATGTCGCCGGACGGCCGCGCCATCGTGTTCACGTCAGATCGCGGCGGCAGCCCGCAGCTCTATATCATGAACACGGACGGATCCCCGCGCACCTGCCCGTCGGGGGGCCGCGATGTTGCCTGCCGGATCACCTTCAACAAGGGCCAGTATTCGACTCCGGTGTGGAGTCCGCGCGGCGACCTCGTCGCCTTCACCAAGCAGCTGGGCGGCAAGTTCTATATCGGCGTGATCGGCACAGATGGCACCGGCGAGCGCCTGCTGACCGAAGCCTATCTGGACGAAGGTCCGGACTGGTCGCCGAACGGCCGTGTGATCGTTTATTTCCGCGAAAGCCGTCCCGGCGCAGGCCCGCAGCTCTGGTCGGTCGACCTTTCCGGCCGCAACGAGCGCCGCCTGCAGACCCAAACCGAGGCATCTGACCCGGCCTGGTCGCCGCTTCTGCAGTAATCTGCTGATTATTCTACAGGTTTCGCCCCCGATTCTTCGGTCGGGGGCGTTGCTTTAGGGAGACAGCACGAAAATCTTTGTGTAAAAGGCCACACGCAGCAGCTTGCGCCCGATTGTTGCCGGAATTCGGCCCGATTGTGGAAGCACCACCGGTCGTTCGCCGGCTGCTGGTAATACAGAGGCCGCAAGGCGTCACCAAGCTCAGGACATCCAGGGGAGTCTGACTGAATGAAATCTTATCTCAAAATCTCCACAGCAGCCGCTGTGCTTATCGCCCTCGGCGCCTGCGCATCGCAACCCGAGCCGCCGCCGCCGGTCGAAGAAGCACCGCCGGTAGAACAGCCAGCACCGCCTCCGCCGCCTCCGCCGGCACCGGTGGTCGAAGAACCGACTGGCCCGGCACCGGGTTCGCTTGAAGATTTCCGCGTGAACGTGGGTGAGCGCGTCTATTTCGATCTCGACGAATACCGTCTGGACCCCGACGATCAGGAAATCCTGAAGCTGCAGGCCGCATGGCTGCAGTCCTATCCGTCGGTCCGCATCATGGTCGCCGGCAACTGCGACGAGCGCGGCACGCGTGAATACAACCTCGCCCTTGGCGAGCGCCGCGCTTCGGTCGTGAAGGATTATCTGGTCTCGCTCGGCGTTGATCCGTCGCGCATCGACACGATTTCCTACGGCAAGGAACGTCCGATCGCTGCCGGTTCGGACGAAGCTTCCTGGGCTCTGAACCGTAACGGGTTCACGCAGATTGTTTCGGGCACCACCAGCTAACGAAACATTTCAAATCAGCAATACGCAGCCGGGTGCCACATTGTGGCCCCGGCTGTTTTGTTAGGAGCAGGGAATTTGTGCGCCCCCCTGTCTCTGTTTTCATCATGAAAGGCATGTCCATGAACATCCGCACCGCATCTGTTCTCGCAGGTGCATCGCTCATCCTGCTCGGCGCCTGCGCGTCCAAGCCGGCCCCGATCACCGAAGGCACCACCGAAACCGTGGTCGAAGACTTCCAGACCGTCGATACCGGCGATGTCGATGACGGCACCGTTGGCCAGATGGCACAGGCTCCGGCCCTCGGCGACCGCGTTTATTTCGACCTGGATGGCGATTCGCTCGACGGCGACGACCAGTCCCTGTTGAAACAGCACGCCCTGAAATACACGCAGGACCCGTCGGTCCGCGTCCTCGTTGCCGGCAACTGCGACGAGCGTGGCACGCGTGAATACAACCTCGCCCTTGGTGAGCGCCGCGCCGCCACCGTGAAAGACTATCTTGTCAGTCTCGGCATCTCGCCGAACCGCATTGACACGATCTCCTACGGCAAGGAACGTCCGATCGCGGCCGGCTCCGATGAGGCTTCCTGGGCCATGAACCGGAACGGGTTCATCCAGGTCGTTTCGCCGAACAGCTGAAGCCGGTTGCCCTTTCAGGGCACCTGATTCACAAAGAATTTGCAGCCGGGTGCCATATTTTGGCCCCGGCTGCATTACTATGGTCGCGCAAAATCCGGAGACATTTGCTCATGTTCAAGACCCCGGCCCTGGCACTTGCCAGCTTCCTGCTTATTGCTGCGCCCGCTGTTGCCCAGCGTGGCGCCCCGATCACGCAGGGCACGACAAGCCTCGATCTGGCTGACCAGATTGCCCAGGCCCGCCAGCTGAGCGCGGACACCAAGGTACAGGTCAATGCCGTGTCCAGCGACCTGATGACCCTGACGGGCCGGGTCGAGACGCTGGAATTCCAGCTGCAGCAGGCCCGCAACGACAATGAGACGCTGGTCAATGACAATGAGGCCCTCGCCCGCGAGATCAACGCCCTGAAGAATGAGCTGCGCGCCCAGTCGCGCGCCATTCAGGACCTGCAGGCCCGGTCGCTCGGCATGGATCCTCCGGAAGGGGAAGCGGCCTCCAGCCTGTCCGATTATCCGGGCGCGGCTTCATCGGATCCGTACGCGGCGTCGGCCGCGCCAGCTGCGACTTCACCGGCGCCGCAATCCATGACCGGCGGCATGTCCCGCACCGCGACCGTGGAACCGGAAACCTCCGGCCCGAAACGTCTCCTGCCGCGCTCAGGCGCCACGGAAGCCGCAGAAGGCCCGGCCGCGATCGACACGACGCCCGCCAATGCCGTCCCGCCCGGCGCACCGCAGGGCTCGCTCGGCACCCTGCCGGCCAGCGCCCTTCCGGGAGAAGCCGGTCCGCTGTTTGCCGCCGCCAAGGCGAAACTGGTCCAGTTCGACTATGCTGGCGCCGAACAGGCTTTCCGCGCCTTCCTCGATGATTTCGGCAACGATCCGCAGGCCGGCGAAGCGCATTACTGGTTGGCCGAGTCGCTTTACCAGCAGAAGGCCTATGCCGAATCCGGTGCGGCCTACACAACGATGATCCGGTCGTATCCGGATGATCCGCGTGCCCCGGACGCGCTGGTGAAACTTGCCCGGTCGATGCGTCTCATTGGCGACAAGGACAAGGCTTGCGTGGCCCTCGATACGCTGCCGAAGCGCTATCCGAACGCTTCCGGCGTGACGCGGGATCTGGCCGCCGTCGAACGGACCCGCTCAGGTTGCGACAATTAGAGGCCCCCTCAGTCCCGGAGGGCCTGACGGAGTCATTTGACCAGCTATGCCGCTTTGCTGCGGGGCCTGTCTGCGTTGCGGTCTCCGGGGGAGGGGACTCGCTTGCCCTCCTGCTGATTGCGGCGGACTGGGCCCGGAAAAGCGGACGCAGCGTCCTTGCATTCACCGTGGATCATGGCCTGCGCCCCGAAGCCGCCGATGAAGCCCGTTTCGTCGCCGGTGCCGCCGCCCGGCTGGGCGTTGCGCACCGCATGCTGCGCTGGCAGGCGCCCCGCGCCGGTCAGGCAAAGGCCCGGATGGCCCGCCACGACCTGCTTTCCGCTGCTGCCCGTGAAGCAGGCAGCGTGATGATCCTCACCGCGCATACAGAAGATGATCAGGCAGAAACCTTTCTGATCCGCGCCCGGGCTGGTTCCGGCTGGTACGGGCTGGCGGGCATCCAGCCGCTGTCCCTGTCGCCTGCAGAGACGCATGGCGTGCCGGTTTTCCTGGCCCGCCCGCTGCTAGCCATACCGCGCGCTGCCCTGCGGGACCTGCTGCGTGCCAACGGGCAGGACTGGGTCGAGGATCCGTCGAATGACAATCCGGCCTATGAGCGCGTCCGCATGCGCCGTCTGCTGGCTGCTGACCCGGCCCTGCGTACGCGGGTGCTGGCCATCCAGGACAGACTGCAGCTGTTGCGGCAGGTGCAGGACCGGGCGCTGGCCCGCTGGCTGTCGGAAGAGGTCGAGACCCGCCCGGACGGGACGCTGAGAGCGCCCCTGCCGCTGCCGCCGGGCGAACGGGGAGACCGGGCGCTCGCCGCCCTGATCACGCTCGCCAGCGGCCGTACACGGCCTGTGCGATCCGATGCCTTGTCCCGGCTCACACACCGCATTGCGCACCCCGATACGTTGCGGCCGGCAACCCTCGGCGGTGCGGCCGTCTGGATCAAAAACGGGAACCTCAAAGCGGTCGCGGAACACAAGCTGCCGCCAGAGCAGGTTAACGCAATCCCTGCGCGACTTTCGGCCATGGTCACCGCCTGTTTAGGTGAAATGTGAGATAAAATGTCCACGGCGCAGCTAAAGAGTCGTTTTTCGGCCCCGGTGGCCCTATGTTATCTGTCGAGAAGCTTTCCAAACTGAGAGAGATGAAATGAACGTTCGGAACCTGGCCATTTGGGGTGCAATCGCGCTGCTCGTCATTGGTATGGCGGTCGCGATGGGCGGAAATCCCGAAACCGCCAGTGCCAAGCGCGCGAAACTCTCCGAAATCTACACACTCGTCGACAATGGCCAAGTGGCGGAAGCCACGCTGGGCGATGACCAGATCATCGTGAAGACCACCGATGGCAACACGATGGTCAGCGAGCTGCGCGCTCTCGACATGAGCACGCAGGACTATCTGCGCGACCACAATGTGCCGTTCACGGTGGATGCCGACAGCGGGCGCAACAATTTTGCCTCGCTCCTGTTCTCGATCCTGCCGATCCTGCTGATCGTCGGCTTTGTTTTCTTCATGATGCGCCAGATGCAGGGTGGCGGTGGCCGCGGTGCGATGAGCTTCGGCAAATCGCGTGCCCGCCTGCTGACCGAAAAGCATGGCCGCGTTACCTTTGACGACGTCGCAGGCGTCGATGAAGCCAAGGAAGAGCTGCAGGAGATCGTCGAATTCCTGCAGGATCCGTCCAAGTTCCAGCGCCTCGGCGGCAAGATCCCGAAAGGCGCGCTGCTGGTCGGCCCGCCCGGGACCGGTAAGACGCTGCTGGCCCGCGCCGTGGCCGGTGAAGCGGGGGTACCCTTCTTCACGATTTCCGGTTCGGACTTTGTCGAAATGTTCGTCGGCGTCGGTGCCAGCCGTGTGCGCGACATGTTCGAACAGGCCAAGCGCTCCGCGCCGTGCATCATCTTCATCGACGAGATCGACGCGGTCGGCCGCTCCCGTGGTGCCGGCCTCGGCGGCGGTAATGACGAGCGCGAGCAGACGCTGAACCAGCTGCTGGTCGAGATGGACGGCTTCGAAGCCAATGAAGGCATCATCCTGATCGCCGCCACCAACCGTCCGGATGTTCTGGACCCGGCGCTGCTGCGCCCCGGCCGTTTCGACCGTCAGGTCACCGTCGGCAATCCGGACATCATGGGCCGCGAAAAGATCCTGCGCGTTCACATGCGCAATGTGCCGCTGGCCAAAGACGTCGACGCGAAGACGATTGCGCGCGGTACGCCGGGCTTCTCGGGCGCCGACCTTGCGAACCTCGTCAACGAGGCTGCGCTGCTGGCCGCCCGCCGCGGCAAGCGCGTGGTTGCCATGCAGGAATTCGAGGACGCGAAAGACAAAGTCCTGATGGGACCGGAGCGCCGCTCCATGGTCATGTCCGAGAAGGAAAAGGAACTCACCGCCTGGCACGAGGCCGGTCACGCCATCGTGGCCATGAAAGTGCCCGCCGCGGATCCGGTTCACAAGGCGACCATCATACCGCGCGGCCGCGCGCTCGGCATGGTCATGCAGCTGCCGGAAGACGACAAGCTGTCCATGTCCAAGGTCGAGATGACGTCACGCCTCGCCATCATGATGGGCGGCCGTGTTGCGGAAGAGCTGAAATTCGGCGACGACAATGTCACCGCCGGGGCCGCTTCCGACATCCAGCAGGCAACCCGTCTGGCGCGCGCCATGGTCACCCGTTTCGGCCTGTCCGACACGATCGGTCCGGTGGATTACGGCTCGGACCAGGGCGATGTGTTCCTGGGCCAGCAACTCGTGCAGGCGAGCCACGTCTCGGAAGAGACGTCCCGCAAGATCGAGGAAGAAGTCCGCAAGCTGATCCAGACCGGCATGGACGATGCCCGCCGCATCATGACCGAGTGTCATGATGAATGGTCTGCCATCGCCAATGGCCTGCTCGAATACGAGACGCTGACCGGCAGCGAGATCACCGATCTCCTGGACGGCAAGCCGCCGACCCGTCCGGACCTTGGCGCCGAAGACATCGGCCCGTCCTCTGCTGTCCCGGCCATCGGCAAACGCCGCAAGCCGAAGGATGAGGGTGGCGAGCCCACGGGCGACCCGGAACCGAACCCGGCCTGATCTGCAGGAAAATCCTGAATTGAGGCGCTGCCATGCCGGCAGCGCCTTTTTTCGTCGCCTGGCCCGGGTTCGAATTGTCGCGGGGGTAGACTGGCGCAATCGAAATACAGTCTTGCTGTACCTCAAGGATTGCTGCACTGCAGCATTTTGGTTTCTAAAGGGCATCATTCGGTCGGAACAGTCAGGCAGGCGGGAGGGCGCAATGCCCATCAAACCGGTAGACATCGTCCTCTCCAACGGAGTGGAAGTCATTCTGCGCCCGGCCGGGCCGGAGGATGAACCGCGGTTCGAGCATATCGTGGCGAACATGTCGGAAGAGTCGCGTTACCTGCGCTTCTTCTCAGGCGCCAAGGTCATTCCGAAATCGATTATCCACGCGCTCGCCGATGCGGACGGGCACCGCCACATCGCCTGGGCGGCGGCACTCAAGAACGAGCCGGGCCAGCCTTTTATCGCCGCGGCCCACGCGATCCGCACCACGAATGAACTGGAAGAAGCCGAGCTCGCCATGGGCGTACTGGACGCCTATCACGCGCAGGGCCTGTCCCGCATGCTGATCGCTTGCGTGGCGCTCTGCTGTCATGCTGAAGGGATCATCACGCTGGAAGCGGAGACGCTGCCGGAGAACCGCAAGGCCAACAGCCTGTTCAAGGCGCTCGGCGGGCATGTGATCCGGCCGATGCCACCGACCACGATGTGGCAGTTCCATGTCGGCGAACTGATCAGCGTGCTGCGCGCCATGGAAACCCCGCGAGGGCTCCGCGAGGTGTTCCGGATCAATGGCGCGGAAGACGAAGGCCTGACGGACGAGTCTTAAGAGACCCGTTCCACCATCATGTGCTTGATCTTGGCGATGGCCTTGGCCGGGTTCAGGCCTTTCGGGCAGACCTGCGCACAGTTCATGATCGTGTGGCAACGATAGAGCTTGAACGGGTCTTCCAGATCGTCGAGGCGCTCGCCGGTGGCTTCGTCGCGGCTGTCGATCAGCCAGCGATAGGCCTGCAGCAGGGCGGCCGGGCCGAGATACTTGTCGCCATTCCACCAGTAGGACGGGCAGGACGTCGAGCAGGAGGCACAGAGGATACACTCGTAAAGGCCGTTCAGCTCTTCGCGGTCAGCCTCGGACTGTTTCCATTCCTTCTCCGGCGCTGGCGTGTCCGTTTTCAGGTACGGCTGCACATAGGCGTGCTGGGCATAGAAGTTCGTCAGGTCGGGGATCAAGTCGCG
Organism: Hyphomonas sp. GM-8P; assembly: GCF_003263315.1. NCBI lineage: Bacteria > Pseudomonadati > Pseudomonadota > Alphaproteobacteria > Hyphomonadales > Hyphomonadaceae > Hyphomonas > Hyphomonas sp. GM-8P. Next base: position 24,968 of record NZ_AWFE01000138.1, on the reverse strand, counting down.
CACCACCGGCTGCGAGGGCAAGGGGCTGATCGTGATCACGCCCTTCGGCAGGTCGTCGAAGCCCTTGGTGCAGGCGATCGTGTTGCGCCCGGCAATGTTCATTGCACAGGAACCGCAAACGCCTTCCCGGCACGAGCGGCGGAAGGCCAGCGTCGGGTCGATATTGTTCTTGATGTAGAGCAGGACGTCCAGGATCATCGTCCCGGCCTTGTCCATGTCCACCCAATAGGTGTCCCAGCGCGGATTGCCGCCTTCTTCCGGATTGTAGCGATAGATCCGGAACTGGCGGAGATTGGTCGCGCCCTGCGGCTTCGGCCAGGTCTTGCCTTTGCGGACCGTGGAATTCTTGGGAAGCGTAAGCTGTACCATGTTCGTGCGGTCCTCTTAGTAAACCCGGGCCTTCGGCTCGATGTAGCTGATTTCGTTCGACATCGTGTAGTCGTGCACAGGGCGGTAATCGAGCGTCACCTTGCCGGTGCCATCGTTCCACGCCAGCGTGTGCTTCATCCAGTTTTCGTCGTCGCGGTCTGCAAAGTCCTCGCGGGCATGGGCGCCGCGGCTCTCTTCGCGCGTTGCCGCGCCATTCACAGTAACGGCCGCCTGGGCGAGGAGGTTGTCGAACTCGAGCGCTTCGACGAGGTCGGTGTTCCACACCATGGTGCGGTCCTGGACATCGATGCCCGGCAGTTTCTTGTAGACTTCCTCGATCGCGTCGACGCCTTCCTTGAGAACGTCGCCGGTGCGGAACACGGCGCAGTTGCTCTGCATGGCGCGCTGCATTTCGAGGCGCAGCTTGGCGACCGGCTGGTCACCGGATGCGTTGCGGAACTTGTCGAGGCGGGCGAGGTGGCTGTCGGTTGCGCCTTTCGGCAGTTCCGGCTGCGTGGCGCCGGCAATCGTCGTCTCACCGCAGCGCAGGCCTGCTGCGCGGCCGAACACGACCAGATCGATCAGAGAGTTGGAGCCAAGGCGGTTGGCGCCATGCACCGACACGCAGGCCGCTTCGCCAACGGCCATCAGGCCCGGCACGACCGAATCCGGATCGCCGTTTTTCTTGGTCAGCACTTCGCCGTGATAATTCGTCGGGATGCCGCCCATATTGTAGTGGACCGTCGGCAGGACCGGGATCGGTTCCTTGGTGACGTCGACACCGGCGAAGATTTTCGCGGTTTCGGAAATGCCCGGCAGACGCTCGGCCAGCACTTCGGCGCCGAGGTGCTCGAGGTGCAGGTGGATGTGATCCTTTTCCGGGCCGACGCCACGGCCTTCTCGGATTTCCACGGTCATGGCGCGGGAGACGACGTCACGGGAGGCGAGGTCTTTCGCGCTGGGGGCGTAGCGCTCCATGAAGCGCTCGCCTTCGGAGTTGGTCAGGTAACCGCCTTCACCGCGGGACCCTTCAGTGATCAGGCAGCCCGACCCATAGATGCCGGTCGGGTGGAACTGCACGAATTCCATGTCCTGAAGCGGCAGGCCGGCGCGCAGCACCATGGCGTTGCCGTCGCCCGTGCAGGTGTGGGCGGAGGTACAGGAGAAGAAGGCGCGGCCATAGCCGCCGGTGGCGAGGATGACTTTCTGGGCACGGAAGCGGTGCAGCGTGCCGTCATCCAGCTTCCAGGCTGTGACACCGCGGCAGGCGCCTTCCTCGTCCATGATCAGGTCCATGGCGAAGTACTCGATGAAGAACTCGGTCTCCTCACGCACGCACTGGCCGTAAAGCGTGTGCAGCATGGCGTGGCCGGTCCGGTCTGCGGCGGCGCAGGTGCGCTGCACCGGGCCCTGGCCGAAGTCGCGAGTCATGCCGCCGAAGGCACGCTGGTAGATCTTGCCTTCCACGGTCCGCGAGAAGGGCATGCCCCAGTGCTCAAGTTCGTAGACAGCCTGCGGGGCATTCCGCGTCAGGTATTCGATGGCGTCCTGGTCGCCCAGCCAGTCAGACCCCTTGACGGTGTCGTACATGTGCCAGCGCCAGTTGTCCTCGCCCATATTGCCGAGAGAAGCGGCAATGCCGCCCTGCGCTGCAACTGTGTGCGAGCGGGTCGGGAAGACTTTGGTGATACAGGCGGTGCGCAGGCCAGCCTGGGCCGCGCCGAGGGCGGCGCGCAGGCCGGAACCGCCCGCGCCGACAACCACGACATCGTATGTATGATCGATCCAGTTATAGGTGCTCATGTTCTAACTCTCCCGCGGCGTCGCTTACGCGCCCGCGCCAATCCACAGTTTCAGGACCGAAAGGGCGATGGCCGCAAACAGTGCGATACAGGCGAAGCTGTTCAGGATCAGCAGCGCCGAGCGCATCCCCGTCTTCGCAATATAGTCTTCAATGACCACCTGCATGCCGAGGCGCATATGGTATACGGTCGCGCCGGCCGTAAGGATCAGCAGGATCGCCGGCAGCGGCTGCGAAATCCATTCGATCGCAGCCTTTTCACCGCCCTGGACGGCGTTGATGATCGAGAACAGGAACCACGGCACCAGAAATATGAGGGCAATGGCCGATACGCGCTGGCCGATATGGTGATGGGTGCCGGATTTGGCGGAGCCGAGGCCGCGGGCGGCTTTGGTCGGGGTCAGGAACTGGCTGTTCGACATGGGTCTCTGCCTCCTACAGTCCGGCGGCGGCGAACCAGATGGCGGCCGCGCCCAGAATGGCAAATGCGTAGTTGAAGACGGAAACGGCGCTGGCCCGGCCCGGATCGAAGCCGATATTTGGGCCGTCCCAGAGCAGGTGGCGGATGCCGTTCACGAGGTGGAACAGGACAGCGACCGTCCAGAGATAGAGGATGACGCTTCCGAACCAGGAGAAGAGGATCCCCTCGATGGCGTCGTAACACTCGGCACCGGTGGCCAGAGCGATGATCCAGCCGGCGATCAGGAAGGTGCCGAAATAGAGGGCAACGCCAGTGATGCGGTGGGTGATCGAAGCGGCCATGGTGACATGGGGGCGCCAGACCTGGAGGTGAGGCGACAGCGGGCGGGCATCAGCCCCGGACGATCCTGACATGCGAAGGACACCTTCCGATGAATGGTAAGAGTTTCACTCAAGTGCTTGGCTTGCGGTTCTAGGAGTCTCTATGATCCTGTCAACGCACGGCGCGTCATGGAGTGACAATATGAAACGATTTCTGTGGGTTGTGGCCCTGTTTCTGATCACACCTGCGGCACTGGCGGATCCGATGGATGCCTTGGTCGCCGAATATGAGGTGTATGTGCGTGACGTTTACCCAGAGGAAGCGGCACGTGCCGCTGGGGAAGCGCCATCGGCCTGGGGAAAAGTGACACCCGAAGCCATATCTGAGCGGGCGGCGAGGGCGCAGGCGCTGCGCGATTCGATTGCGGCCCTCGAGACGGACCGGACCACCGATCAGGCCATTCTCGAACGTCTCCTGTCGGCCGACATCGATGATGCGCGCTTCGACACCCCACGCATCCCGTTCACCGGTGACTGGGGCTTCCAGGCCGAACCCATCTTTGCGGCGATGCAGACCACGATCACCAGCGAAGCCGAAGGCGAGGCGTGGATTGCGCGCCTGAACGATGTGCCGCGCTATTTTGCCGAAAACGTCGCGAACATGCGCCGGGGGCTCGCCACTGGCTGGGTGGCCCATGCCGATCCTTTGAAAGTGTCGACCGACCAGATCCGCGAACAGATCTCAGATGATCCGAGTGCGAGCGGACTGTACGTTCCGTTCCTGAACCTGCCTGCGGGCATGGACCCGGCCGTTGCCTCCCGGCTGAGAACGGATGGGCTGACCGCCGTTGCCAATGCGATCTCGGCCTATCGCAAGACACTTGCCTTTATCGAGGAAGACTATGCGCCTCACACACGGGCAGGGGCCGGTATCGCGGAATTGCCGGGTGGCCTGGACGCCTATGCGGCGGCAGTCGAGCATCACACGGCCGGCGCCGGTTATTCCCCGGAAGAGATCCACACGCTCGGCGAGGCCGAAGTCGCCCGTATCCGCGCCGAAATGGAGGCCATCCTTCAGGAAATCCATTTTGAAGGCGATTTCCAGGACTTCCTCGATTTCCTGCGCACCGATCCGGCCTTCTATGCAAAGACGCCTGAGGAACTGATGAGCCGGGCGAAGGAAACAGCGGCGAAGCTGGATGCGATCCTGCCCGACTATTTCGGCAAGCTTCCGGAGCATTGGTATGATGTGGAGCCGGTACCGGCCACGATTGCGCCGGGCTACACGTCCGGGCGGTACGTGGAAGGCGATCCGCAGGAAAACCGGCCCGGCATCTATCTGGTCAATACGTACGCGCTGGACCAGCGGCCGCTCTATGAGCTGCCAGCCCTTTCGGCGCATGAGGCTGTGCCGGGGCACCATCTGCAGATCATGCTGGCGATGGAAATGGAAGGCCAACCGCGTTTCCGCCAGCAATACTACGCTACCGCCTTCGGCGAAGGCTGGGGACTCTATGCCGAACACCTGGCGATGGAGGCAGGCCTGAACGAGACGCCCTATGAACGTTTCGGCGGCCTCTCGATGGAAATGTGGCGCGCCTGCCGGCTGGTCGCCGACGCAGGGCTGCACTGGTATGGCTGGACCCGGGAAGAGGCGGAGAAATGTTTCAACGAAAACTCTGCGCTCGCGCCACTGAACATCCAGAATGAAGTCACCCGCTATATGGGCTGGCCGGGGCAGGCGACGGCCTACAAGATCGGTGAACTGAAAATCCTGGACCTGCGTCATCAGGCCGAAGAAGCCCTTGGTGATCAATTCGACATCCGCGCATTCCACGATGCGGTACTGTCGCAGGGCGCTGTTCCGCTGGACGTGCTAGACCGCCAGATACATGACTGGATCGACGCGCAACTGGCGCCTGCACCTGTCGCGCTCGTGCCCTGATTGCGACAGCCATTTAAATTTGTTCCGGGCAGGCTTGTCTCGCCCTGACCGGCACGCCAAATGGGCGGGCCATGTTCCGCTTCTTTGAACACCGCCTCGCTCCTTTTCCGGACCAGCTTCTGGATGTGCCGCCGGACGGCTTCTGGCCTTTCGTCCGGTATTACATCCGTGATGCTGTGCCGTGGCTGGCGGTCACGGCAGCCCTGACTGCGCTCATCGCCGTGGGAGAGGTAACCCTGTTCGGTTTCCTTGGCGGGATCGTCGATTGGCTGTCCTCCGCTGACCGGGAGGGTTTCCTTCAGCGCGAAGGCCCCCGGCTCGCCTTCATGGCGGGTGTGGTGCTGGTTGCCCTGCCGCTCGCGACACTGATCCATGCGCTGATCGTCTACCAGGGCCTGATGGGCAATGTGCCGATGAGCGCGCGCTGGCGAATGCACCGGCAGATGCTGGGCCAGTCGATGAACTTCTTCGGCAACGAATTCGCCGGCCGCGTCGCAACCAAGGTGATGCAGACCGCGCTCGCTGTACGCGAGGCGGTGATGAAGATCCTCGACGTTTTCGTTTTCGTGGTTGTCTATTTCATCTCGGCACTGGTTCTGGTGGCCTCGTCCGACTGGCGCCTGATGCTGCCATTCCTCCTGTGGGGCGGGCTCTACTGCCTCGTCATGGCCTGGTTCGTTCCGCGACTCGGCAAGGTGGCGGAAGAGCAGGCCGATGCGCGCTCTGTCATGACCGGGCGTATTGTCGACAGCTACACCAATATCCAGACCGTCAAACTGTTCGCCCATGCCGGACACGAGGAAGCCTATGCGAAGGACAGTATGCAGGGCTTCCTGCAGACGGTGTACCGGCAGATGCGCTACGTCACTGGTTTCAATGTGGTCGTCTATCTCAACAATTCGCTGCTGGTTTTCCTGGTCGGCGCGATAGGCATCTATTTGTGGATGGGTAATCTGGTCGGGGCAGGCGCCGTGGCAGCGGCGATCGGTCTGACGCTGCGGATCAAGTCCATGTCGCAATGGATCATGTGGGAAGTCGCAGGCCTCTTCGAGAATATCGGCGTGGTCTATGACGGGAAGGCCATGCTCAACCGTCCGGTTGCCGTGGCCGATGCGCCGGATGCGGAAGACCTGCCGCGCGGCGTGGGAGCAATCGAATTCCAGGATGTCTCCTTCCACTATGGCAAAGGGTCAGGCGTGATCGAGAACTTTTCCCTCTCCATCCGGCCGGGCGAGAAAATCGGCCTCGTCGGCCGCTCCGGCGCAGGCAAGACGACGCTGACAAACCTGCTGCTACGCTTCTATGAAACCGAAAGCGGCGCCATCCTGCTGGATGGGCACGATGTCTCTCACGTGACGCAGGATTCGCTCCGGGCACAGATCGGTGTGGTGACGCAGGATACCTCGCTCCTCCACCGGTCGATCCGCGAGAACATCGCCTATGGCCGGCCGGGCGCCAGCGACGCCCAGATCCTGGCAGCGTGTGAGAAAGCCGCCGCGCTGGATTTCATCAACGATCTTGAAGATTCAAAGGGCCGGCGCGGTCTCGATGCGCATGTCGGCGAGCGCGGCGTGAAACTCTCCGGCGGCCAGCGCCAGCGGATCGCCATTGCGCGTATCTTCCTGAAGGATGCCCCGGTGCTGATCCTCGACGAGGCGACCTCGGCGCTCGATTCCGAGGTCGAGGCCGTGATCCAGGAAAAACTGTTCGAACTCATGGAGGGCAAGACGGTGATCGCCATTGCCCACCGCTTGTCGACCATCGCCGCGATGGACCGGCTGATCGTGCTGGATAAAGGCCAGATCGTGGAGCAGGGGAGCCACGCCGATCTTGTCGCCGCCGGCGGGCTCTATTCCGAGCTCTGGGCGCGCCAGTCCGGCGGGTTCCTGGTCGAACCGGGTGAGGCAGACAGCGAAGTTGCGGCGGAGTAGGGCCTCATGAAACTGACCATTATCGAAACCGGCCTCGTGCCGGAGCCGATCCGCGGCGACTTCGAGGATTATCCGGCCATGTTCCGCCAGATGATGGCAGGCGTCGGCCAATATGAATTCGAGACCGTCTCGGTGATCCAGAACCAGCCTTTGCCAGCGCTGGACACGCTGGAAGCGGTGATGATCACAGGGTCTCCCGCCGGCGTTTACGACGACGAGGCATGGATCGGTCCGCTGGCCGATTTCGTTCGTGCGGGCGCTGCCGCGGGTGTGCCGCAGGTCGGCATTTGTTTCGGTCACCAGATCATGGCCGAAGCGCTGGGCGGCAACGTCGTGAAGTCTGAGAAAGGCTGGGGCGTCGGGCGGCACACTTACGATGTCGTGGCCTGTCCGGGCTTTATCAAAGAGGCGTGCCCGCCCACCGTTTCAGCGGCTGTCAGCCACCAGGACCAGGTCGTGTCCCTGCCGCCGGGCGCGGAAGTGATCGCGGCGTCGGATTTCACGCCGTTCGCAGGTCTGTACTATCCGGAGGCGCCGGCGCTCAGCTTCCAGTGTCATCCGGAATTCGCCGATCGCTACTCTGCGGCACTTTATTCCCTGCGCCGCCCGCGCCTCGGCGAAACCTTAACGGATCAGGCGCTGGAATCCCTTGAAATCGAAGGCGATCACACCCGTCTGGCGCGCTGGACGGCGGAATTCCTGAACGCACACCGGCGCAGGCGTTAACGATTTGAAATTGGTGTGAAACCTGCATCCGGTTGCGGAAACATGTGCAACAGTGTTCAACACGCGCACACAATCCGTGGAGATATCCGACATGATGCCGAAACCGCTCGCCAACATCGCTCCGAATACGTTCGAGTTCGAAGTGCTGCCACTGGTGAAACCGACAGGTTTTCGCGAATATGATGCCCGTTGGTGGTTCAACGGTATCGGCAAGGAAAAAGCCCCGGAGCTGAACCTCACGGGTGTTCAGGCCCTCGGCCTGGGCATGGCGACGCTGTTCCACGAACTGGGTGTCGAGCCGAAAGTGGTCACCGGCCATGATTTCCGCTCCATCAGCCAGCCGATCAAGAATGCCCTGATCCTGGGCCTGACGCAGGGCGGCTGCGAAGTGATGGATGTCGGCCTCGCGCTTTCACCGATGGTCTACTGGAGCCAGTTCGAACTGGATGCACCCTGCTGCGCCATGGTCACCGCCAGCCACAATGAAAATGGCTGGACGGGCGTAAAGATGGGCGCGAACAAGCCGCTCACTTTCGGCCCTGAAGAAATGGGCCGCCTGAAGGAAATCGTCATGGGCGGCGCCTTTGTCGAACGCGAAGGCGGCAAGCACTACCGTGTCGAAGGCATCCGCGAGAAATATATCGCATCCGTCTCTGATGGCGTGAAACTGTCCCGTCCGCTGCGCGTGATCGCAGCTTGCGGTAACGGCACGGCAGGTGCCTTTGCGCCGGACGCACTGCGCGCCATGGGCGCTGAGGTCATCGAGATGGACTGCAATCTCGACATGACCTTCCCGAAATACAATCCGAATCCGGAAGATTCCGAAATGCTGCACGCGATGGCCGCAGCCGTGAGGGAGCATGGTGCAGACGTTGCGCTCGGCTTTGATGGCGACGGCGACCGCTGCGGTGTTGTCGACAATACGGGCGAGGAAATCTTCGCTGACAAGATCGGCCTGATGCTGGCCCGCGATTTGTCGAAACAGTATCCGAACGCAAAATTCGTGGTCGATGTGAAATCGACCGGCCTCTACAAGACTGATCCTGTACTGAAGGAAAACGGTGCCACCGTCGATTATTACAAGACCGGACACTCCTACATCAAGCGGCGCACGAACGAGCTTGGCGCGCTCGCGGGCTTCGAGAAGTCCGGCCACTTCTTCTTCCGTCCACCGATCGGGCTCGGCTATGACTGCGGCCTCGTTGCTGCCAAGGCCGTGCTGCAGATGCTGGACCGCAACCCGGGCAAGACGATGGCGGAACTGAAAGGGGAACTGGGCACGGCCTGGACCTCGCTCACCATGTCGCCGCACTGCGATGACGAGACCAAGTACGGCATCGTCGACAAGATGGTCGAAGAATATCAGGGCCTGAACGGCACGGAGATTCTTGGCCGGAAAGTGGTCGACGTGAATACTGTCAACGGTGCCCGCGTGACACTGGAAGACGGCTCCTGGGTTCTGGTGCGGGCGTCATCCAACAAGCCGGAACTGGTCGTCGTGGTCGAATCCATGGCCAGCGAAGCTGACATGAAGGACCTCTTCCACAAGGAAGTGAAACCCCGCCTCGGCAAGCACCCGGAAGTTGGCGCCTACAACCAGGAAATCTGATCGGCCGTCTCTGATCAGCTGCCAGCGGGCGGCATGCCCATTTTGGCGCCTGCGGCATCGTCGATTTCTTCGGCGCGCTTCCAGGCGGGACGGGATTCGAGCCGGCTCCAGTATTCCGCCAGCGCGTCGTGCGGCGGGACGGAGCCGAACTGCAGTCCCCAGCCGATCTGGGCGCCGAGGTATACATCCGCTGCGGTAAACTGGTCGCCGCACAGATAAGGCGATGCGTCAGAAGCGGCCTTCACCAGCACGTCATACATGGCGTCGAAATCGCCATAGCCAGCCATTATCTTCCGGTCTTCAGCGACCGTAAAGCCGAGCGCCCGGTTGGTCACGGCGGATTCGACGGGGCCCGCTGCGAAGAACATCCAGCGGTAATAGGCCCCGCGCTTGTCCACCGGCGGCGCAAGCCCGGCTTCCGGGAAGGCATCCGCCAGATAGGCGCAGATCGCGGCGCATTCAGTCACCACCTGGTCGCCATGAACAATCGCGGGGACCTTGCCCATCGGATTGATGGCAAGGTATTCCGGCGCCTTCATCGTGCCGCCATAGGTGAGGTATTCCACGTCATAGGGTGCGCCGACTTCCTCCAGCATCCAGCGGGCGATCCGGCCGCGGGACATCGGGTTGGTATACAGTTTCAGACTGATCATGCGCCCCTTCCATTTGTTCACGTTTTGATCCTGCCCTCTCGAGGGAGCTCAGTCAATGCGGATTCGTTCTGACTGAAACTACCTGACGTACAGTCATGACCCCTTGACCAGTTGGCACAAAAATCGCACCCCTCCGGCCAGTTTGAACAGGCAGGATTGAGGGTTTCCCCATGCGCGTTGCAATGATTGGCACAGGCTATGTGGGGCTGGTTTCCGGCGCCTGCTTTGCGGACTTCGGCCATACCGTTACCTGTGTCGACAAGGACGCTTCCAAGATCGAGAAGCTGGAAGCCGGCATCATGCCGATCTACGAGCCAGGCCTCGATGATCTGGTCGCGAAGAATGTCCAGGAAGAGCGGCTGTTCTTCACGACCGACCCGGCGGAAGCCATTCGCGATGCCGATGCGGTGTTCATTGCCGTCGGCACGCCGTCCCGCCGCGGCGACGGCCATGCCGACCTCTCCTATGTTTACGGCGCCGCAGAAGAAATCGCCCAGCTGATGGACGGCTTCACTGTTGTCGTGACCAAGTCGACCGTGCCGGTTGGCACCGGCGACGAGGTGGAAGAAATCATCCGGAAGGCGCGCCCCGATGGCGACTTCGCCGTTGTGTCAAATCCGGAATTCCTGCGCGAAGGCGCTGCCATCAAGGATTTCAAGATTCCGGACCGCGTCGTCGTCGGCACCGAGGACGAGCGCGCCCGCGAGGTGATGAAGGAACTCTACCGTCCGCTGTTCCTGAACGAGACGCCGATCCTGTTCACCGCCCGCCGGACTTCCGAGCTGATCAAGTACGCGGCCAACGCTTTCCTCGCAGTGAAGATCACCTTCATCAACGAGATGGCAGACCTTTGCGAGAAGGTCGGAGCGAACGTGCAGGAAGTGTCCCGTGGCATCGGCCTCGATGGCCGGATCGGCAGGAAATTCCTGAATGCCGGGCCGGGCTATGGCGGTTCCTGCTTCCCGAAGGACACGCTGGCACTGACCAAGACGGCCAACGACTATGACAGCCCGGTGCGTATCGTCGACACGGTTGTCGAGGTGAATGCGGCCCGTAAGAAAGCGATGGCTGGCAAGGTGATTGCGGCCATGGGCGGCGATGTCAACGGGAAGACGATTGGCGTGCTTGGCCTCGCCTTCAAGCAAAACACCGACGACATGCGCGACGCGCCGAGCCTCGATATCCTGCCGGCGCTTCAGGCGGCCGGCGCAACGATCAAGGCCTACGATCCCGAGGCGATGGAAGAAGCCAGCCACCTGCTGAAGGATATCCAGTTCGCGAAGAATGCCTATGAGGCGGCCCAGGATGCCGATGCACTTGTCATCGTGACCGAATGGGACCAGTTCCGGGCCCTTGACCTTGAGCGCATCAAGGCTGCACTGAAGAGCAATGTCGTGGTAGACTTGCGGAACATCTATTCGCCGGAAGACATGGCCGCGAAAGGCTTCGCTTACACCTCCATCGGCCGCCCGGCCGTTTGATCTGCCCCGTCGCTGCACACAAGGACAGGACACATGAAATTCTTTGTAGATACCGCGAATATTGACGATATCGCGGAGCTCGCCGCGACAGGTCTGATTGACGGTGTCACCACGAACCCGTCGCTGGTCGCCAAGTCTGGACGGCCTTTCACTGAAGTGATCAAGGAAATCTGCGACCTGGTCGAAGGCCCGGTCAGTGCCGAAGTGGTCGCCACCGACTATGACGGCATGATCACCGAAGGCCGCAAGCTGGCGGCGATTGCTGAAAACGTCGCCGTGAAACTTCCGCTCACCTGGGACGGCTTGAAAGCCTGCAAGACATTGACCGGCGAAGGCACGATGGTGAACGTCACGCTGTGTTTCTCGGCCAACCAGGCTTTGCTGGCTGCCAAGGCCGGCGCGACCTTTATCTCGCCTTTCATCGGACGCCTCGATGACATCAATCTGGACGGCATGGAACTGATCTCCGACATCCGCCAGATCTATGACAACTACCTGTTCGACACCGAGATCCTGGCAGCCTCGATCCGCACCGCGAACCATGTGAAGGAGTCGGCCCTTGCCGGGGCAGACGTCGCAACCATGCCGCCGAACGTGATCAAGACACTGGCGGCTCATCCGCTGACGGATAAAGGCCTCGCAGCCTTCCTCGCCGACGCTGAAAAGGCTGGCATCAAGGTCTGACCCGCATGACCGAGGCGCAAGGCCCGCAGGGCAGGGTCCTCATTATCGCTGGATCCGATTCCGGCGGGGGGGCCGGCATTCAGGCCGACATCAAGGCCGTCACCATGCTGGGTGGTTATGCCATGACAGCGGTGACGGCGATTACCGTGCAGGACACAACCGGCGTGCACGGCGTATGGCCTTTGCCGCTTCAGGCCGTGACCGACCAGATACGCGTCACGCTGAAAGACATTGGTGCCGACGCGATCAAGACCGGCATGCTCGGCAGTGCAGCGCTGGTCGAAGCGGTCGCCGAATGCCTTTCCGAAAATGCGCAGATGGTGCCGCGTGTGATCGACCCGGTCATGATCGCCACGTCTGGCCACCGGCTGGTCGAAGCGAAGGGCGTTGATGCCATCCGGTCCGAACTTGTGCCCCATGCCCGGTTGGTCACGCCGAACGCGCCGGAAGCCGAAGTGCTGACCGGCAAGGCCGTCGAGACGGTCGATGGCCAGCGCTGGGCTGCAGAACAGCTGCTCGAGCTTGGCGCGAATGGGGCTCTGGTCAAGGGCGGGCATATTCCGGGTAGCAAGATTGTCGATGTGTTGCAGACGACGACCGGCGAATGGATCTTCGAAAGCCCGCGGATCGATACGACGTCCACGCATGGAACCGGGTGCACGCTTGCGTCCGCGATTGCCGCTCTGCTGGGGCAGGGCGCTAGCGTTCCGGAAGCGGTCGAGCAGGGACGCGAATACCTGCTGGGGGCCATCCGGACTGCCAAGGGGTTCGGCAAGGGTGCCGGGCCGGTCCATCATGGCTGGGTGCTGGACGACGAGGAATAGCCGGCCTTAACAATCGATCAGAAATGATCGATTTGCCGCCTTCTGAGAGTGTGGCAAAGGATGCGCCCCGAAACAGGAGGCGCCCATGCCGAAATTGCCTTTCTATCAGGTCGATGCCTTTGCCTCGCGGCCATTCGAGGGAAACCAGGCGTGCGTGATGCCGCTTGAGGACTTCCTTCCCGATGCCGTGCTGCAGACGATTGCGGCAGAGAACAACGTCGCCGAGACGGCCTATCTGGTTCCCAAAGGCGGCAACACCTGGGCGCTACGCTGGTTCACCCCGGCTGTGGAAGTGCCGCTCTGTGGTCATGCCACGCTGGCGAGCGCGCATGTCCTGTTCGAAGAGCAGGGCTTCAAAGGTGAAGCCATTCATTTCGAGACAGTCCATGCCGGCCGCCTGGTCGTGCGCCGGCTGGCGGACGGCCAGCTGGAAATGGATTTCCCGTGCGGTCCGGTGCAGGAAATTCCGGTGACAGATGATGTTGCCGACGCGCTTGGCGCCCGTCCAGTGCAGGCATGGGGCGGCATATTCTATGCGGCGCGGTTCGAAACGCCGGACGATGTCAAAGCCCTCAAGCCAGACCAGAAAGCCCTGAAAGACCTTGGCGTGCCGGGGGAAGGCTGGGACCGCGGTAATTTTGGTTGTTTCGCGACAGGTGGCGATGGTGTGGACGTTACCAGCCGTTTCTTCGCGCCGGGCAGCGGGATCGATGAAGACCCGGCCACCGGCAGCTGGCACACAATGCTCGCCCGCGTGATGCACGAGCATACCGGGAAGACCGAGCTCAAATGCCATCAGGCCTATCCGAGCCGCGGCGCCTTCATCGATACCAAACTGAGCGGTCACCGCGTAAAACTCATCGGCACGTCGGTGACCGTGATCGAAGGCAGCTTCACGCTCTAGACGCGGTTACTCCGCGCCCCAGGGGGCGGGCGGAGCCTCCACCGGGTGGGCCGTGTCGAATTCGATGCGGAAGAATCGGCCGGGGCGTTCCAGTTCGTAGGCGAACAGGCTGTGCGAGGGGCGCACTTCCACGGCCCAGACGTTGTCTTTCGACTGCGGAATGCCGGACGCGTCGAACAGGACTTTCGTCGCCTCGTCCGCCGGGAAGTTCAGGCGGCTGCCGCTGAAGCGGTCGTCGCGCGCACCGCCATAGCCGGTCAGCGTATCGAAGCTGCCGTCTTCGTGGCGATGCTCGTGATGCAGGGCGAGGCGGTCGCCTTCGCGGTGGATCACCCAGACGCGGGAACGGTCTTCGCCGACATGCAGCGGAATACGGATCTCGTCCTTCGTGCAGGAGCGGACATGCATGACAATGCGCTGCGCGCGCCAGGGATCGTCCTGCAGATCATCGCTGACGATCTTGCCTTCGAACGCCCTGCCGCAGAGGGCGGACAGGCGCTGCATGAACTCCGACTCCTGAAGGGTCGGCTGGCTGCAGGCGGTCACCAGTAGCAGCGCGGCGGCGAGAAGACGGGCACGCATCGAGTCTGGCCTAGTGGCGGAAGTGGCGCATGCCGGTGAAGACCATGGCGAGGCCGGCTTCGTCGGCTGCGGCGATCACTTCGTCGTCACGGATCGAGCCGCCCGGCTGGATCACGGCGCTGGCGCCAGCGGAGGCTGCCTGCAGCAGGCCATCCGGGAAGGGGAAGAAGGCGTCGGAGGCTGCGACGCAGCCCTTGGTCTTCGGCTCGGCCCAGCCGGCGACTTCGGCGGCGTCCTCGGCCTTGCGGGCCGCAATGCGGGCAGAATCGATGCGGCTCATCTGGCCAGCGCCGACACCGACCGTCGCGCCGTCTTTGGCATAGACGATGGTGTTGGATTTCACGTGCTTCGCGACGCGCCAGGCGAAGAGCAGGTCGTCCAGCTGCTGGTCGGTCGGGGCGATCTTGGTGACGACTTTCAAGTCTGCCTTCGTGATGCGCCCGAAGTCGCGGTCCTGCATCAGGAATCCGCCTGCGACGGTCTTCACAAACCGGCCGGCAGCGGCGGGGTCGGGCAGACCGTCGGTGATCAGGAGGCGGAGATTTTTCTTCTTGGCGAAGACGGCTTCTGCTGCCGCATCGGCGCCGGGGGCGATGACGACTTCAGTGAAGATCTGGGAGATCTCTTTTGCCGTCTCTTCGTCCAGCGCGCGGTTCAGCGCCACGATCCCGCCAAAGGCAGAGGTCGAGTCGCAGGCGAGCGCCGCGCGGTAGGCTTCGATGATGCTGGACCCTTGCGCGACGCCGCACGGGTTGGCGTGCTTGATGATGGCGACCGCGGGGACGTCTGCGCCGAGCTCACCGATCAGCTCATAGGCGGCGTCGGTGTCGTTGATGTTGTTGTAGGAGAGTTCCTTGCCTTGCAGCTGTTTCGCCGTGGCAATGCCGGGGCGCTTCTCGCCGGTGACATAGAACGCGGCTTTCTGATGTGGATTCTCGCCATAGCGCAGTGATTGCTGCAGCTTGCCACCGATGGCGGCCCAGTCCGGCGCTGTCTCGCCCAGCTGGTCCGCATACCAGCTCGAGATGGCCGCGTCATAGGCGGCGGTGCGGGCATAGGTCTTCGCGGCGAGCTTGCGGCAGAGCGCAACGCTGACTTCACCATCATTCGCGTCCATTTCTTCCAGCACCTTGTCGACATCGCCGCCATCGGTACAGACCGCGACGAAGGCGCCATTCTTGGCCGCCGCGCGCAGCATGGCCGGGCCGCCGATGTCGATGTTCTCAATGCAGGTTTCGAAGTCCGCGCCGGAAGCGACCGTCGCCTCGAACGGGTAGAGATTCACGTAGATCAGGTCGATCGCGCCGATGCCGTGGGTCTCGGCGTCCTTCACGTGGGAGGGGTTGTCGCGCAGGTAGAGCAGGCCGCCATGCACGGCCGGGTGCAGCGTCTTCACGCGGCCATCCATCATTTCCGGGAAGCCGGTCAGGTCCGCGACGTCTTTCACGTCGAGCCCCGCTTCCTTGAGCAGTTTCGACGTGCCTCCGGTGGAGACAAGTTCAACGCCTTTTTCAGCGAGCTTCTTCGCCTGCTCCACAAGGCCGGTCTTGTCGGAAACGGACAGGAGGGCACGGCGAATACGGACGGGAGCTCCGCTGGCGGCGTCGGACATGAGAGGTTCTCCAGGAAGGACAATTTGTTGTCGCGCGGGGTAGCACGGCAGGGCAGGGCGTCAAGCAATGTCCTTGAAGGCTTTTGCAGCCCTTTCCACGCCATACTCCGGTACCATCATGCCCAGCATGCGCAGCGCTTCAGATCGTTCACGGCGGCTGGCAGCCTCAATGAGGACGGAAAGCTGCTTGTCAAACAGTTCCGATGTGGGCGTCCGGCTGACAACGCGCAGGACGCCATCGACATCGGTGCGGACCACGGTCTCGTGCTCGTAGGTCAGCGCTTCATGCATCTTTTCGCCTGCCCGCAGGCCGGTCTGGGTGATTTCAATATCAACGCCGGGAATCAGGCCCTTCAGGCGGATCAGCGTTTCGGCCAGCTGCAGGATGGGCATCGGCTCGCCCATGTCGAGGACGTAAATGTCCGAATGCCCGCCCGTATGCTGCAGGACACCGGCCTGCAGGACGAGGGAAGAGGCTTCCTCCACCGTCATGAAATAGCGGGTCACGCCCATATCTGTGATGGTGACCGGACCGCCATCCGCGATCTGCTTTTCGAACAGCGGCACCACGGATCCCGACGAGCCAAGCACATTGCCGAACCGGACCATGGCGGCCGCCATGCCGGATTCCTCGGCGATGCGGGAAATGGCGATCTCGGCGAGGCGCTTGGTGGCGCCCATGACATTGTCCGGGTCCACGGCCTTGTCGGTCGAGATGAAGACGAAGCTGCTTGCGCCGACGGCTGCAGCGGCCCGGGCACAGTTCACGGCCCCTTCGACATTGGTCAGGATGGCTTCGCAGACATTGCGTTCCATCAATGGCACATGTTTCAGCGCGGCGGCGTGGATCACGACTTCGGGCTGGGCCGTCTGGAAGATGTCGCGTACGCGCTGGGCGTCACGCACATCACCGAGACGCGAACAGATCGCCATGTCTGGGAACTGTTTCGTCAGTTCCATGTCGATGCTGTAGAGATTGAATTCGCAGGAATCGATGATGGTCAGCTGGCTGGGTTTCAGGCCTGCGACCTGGCGGGCAAGTTCGGACCCGATCGTGCCGCCGCCGCCAGTGATCAGGACGCGCGACCCTTCGATCCTGTTGCGGACCGGGGCGATGCTCAGGCGACGCTCAGGCCGGGCCAGAAGGTCCGCCGGGCGCACCTTCTCCAGGAGCTGGGCGGTTTCTTCCCCGGAAAGCGCCATGATCTGCGTGCCGTGCGCAGAGGTCGTTTCCAGGATCTGCATCATGGTCTTGCGGTCACGGGCTGCGCCCGTGACGGCGACCCAGGGCGTATGCCCGTAACGGACCGACAGGACATCGAGCACGTTCGACAATTCATCCAGGCCGCCCATGATCGGCACACCGCGAATGGCCCGGCCGGGATCATTGCCGTCCGTATCGATCAGGCCCAGCAGCCGGAAGTTCTGGGTCTCCGTCGGTGTCTGCAGGCGCCGGATCACGCCGATACAGCTTGGCACGTCGCCGATCAGCAGGATCTGCCGGGCATCCCTCGCGACGGGGCTGAAAATCTGCAGCGGTTTGCGGGTCGAGCGGGAGAGCGCAACCATTCGCCCGGTGAACAGGCCAATCGTCCAGATCAGCAGGGCGGTGAGCAGGATGCCCCAGGGCTGGGACAGCGCGCCGTTGAGCAGGCCGGCTATCGGCAGGTAGATCAGGCCCGACAGCGCGATGGCCTGCATGATCCGAACGGCATCCGGCCAACCGATATGCCGCCACACTTGTGTTTGGATGCGCAGTACGAGGAAACCGGCAGCGACGGCGGCTGTGAAACAGACGGTGCTGAGCAGGGTGGAGCTGACCGGGAATTCCCCGCGCGGTTCCCCGGTCCACCAGAACAGCACATTGGACAGGATCATGGCCGCAGCGGCCGCGCTGAGGTCGAACCCCAGGGTCAGGTACATGGCTCTGCGTGCGGCACGTTGAGGCGTCATGCACTCGGTTCCTTCACAAAGGCCCAGCGGACGCAGTTTGGCGGTTCGGTTCCGTCGCTATTCGGATCCGCAAAGCCAGCGATCACAATTTGCTCGGGGCGTTCAACTACGCCTCGGGCGAGATAGGCCGTCCGTTCGAGTCTTGCCCCTTCATGACTCGTTTTGAAGCGCCATACAGCCCCATTTTCGCATATTAAGCGAATCGCATCTTTTCCCATCACCGCCTCCACGGTTGGGTGCAGATGGAAGCGAATTTCGAAATTTATGAATTTCCGGTCTTCCGCCGGGGCCTGGGAAATCGGCCGTACCAGCGAATCCTCACCCGCAAGGCGCCGTCCGTTACCCGCCATGAACAAGCGCCGCCGGTGCAGCAGGCCGTGGGCCGGCTTGTAGCCGCCGTGCTGGGCATCCAGCCAGATTTCATCCGCCTCTTCGAGCCGTTTGGCCGAAATGCCATCCGGCCCGCTGGCTGACAGGAGGCGCGTCGCCTCGTTCAGCGAAAATGTTGCAGAATCCCGGCCGGACAGAATGAGCGTCGAGTGCGCGCTGGTGCGGCGCACAGCGGCCTGCCAGTCGATGTTCACCTCGGCGCTGAACCCGCAGGAAGTCACGATGCGGGAATTGCTATCTGACAGCTCAAACCCCAGTGCCCCGGCATGGGCCTGGTCGCCGAACGGCAGGCCCGGTGCCTCACCGCAATCAAGCACAAGGCGCAGCCCTTGTTTCTCGAGCTTCTGAAAGCCGGATTTCGGGGCGAAGGTGAAACGCCGCGGCGGCGCGGGCAGGCGGGCGAGCGCCGCTTCGACCACTTCCGGGCGGGACTCATCGCCGTCATTGAACGGGTTCAGTGCGCCGTCACCGGTCTGGAAGAAGGCCAGCATGGCGCCCATCCGCGGGATCCATTTAGCGAAATAGTCGGGCGGCTCGACCCCGGCCCGGTTCAGCAATTCCTCCAGGGCCTGCAATTGCAACAGGCAGAACAGGAGGCGCGAGGGGGCCCGGCTGACATGCCCGCCATCTGGCAGGATCTGCGCGGTGCATTCCGCATCCAGCCGATCGAGGGCAAGGCCCAGGGCCGGCCGGTTGTTGAAACACAGCGCCCCGGCGACCAGTACGATTGCGGCCATCCAGCGGGCCTTCGGGTCGACGGCAGCATCGGATTGGCTCTCAAGGTAGCGCAGCTGGTGCAGCAGGCAGGCAAGGCGCGCCTGACGGGCCGGTTCCGGGCCTTCCTCGAACAGGTCTTCACCACAGCGCAGCCAGTGCCAGAGGCGCGCAGCCGTCGGATCGATACGCCAGGCAAAGCCGTTGAACCCGCCAAACATCTCGATCCAGGAATCGACATGCGCCCGCGCCCGGACCGCGCCTTCTTCGCCCTGCGAGAAAAGGTCCGGCAGCCAGGCAAACCGGTGCAGCCTGTCGGCGACATGTTTGGATGGCATGGGTACCGACCATGGGCTTTGTCCCGGTTCTAGCGTCATGCGCGACATGCCGATTCGCCATACATCGCGCATCAGCGCTTCGCCGCGCAGCGTGTCGGGCGGGACGATATCGGCCAGGTGAAGCGTGAAGCCCTGCGGGACGGGGCCGGTCTGTTTCAGGCGCTGGACGGCGCCGATCTTGGCATCCTCCCCGCCAACGCCCCGGAAGCGCCGCCAGAGCGCAGCATCGTCCGCTCCCGATCGCGGGGCCCGTTCAGCAGCGTATTGGCTGTCTCCACCTGACACGGGACGCGTCCAATCCTGTTAAGCGTGCACGCTGGGTCTCAGGGCTCGGATATTATCGGCATAGGCCGTTGGGCCGCCCTTGAACACGGCAGACCCGGCAACGATGGCCGTGACTCCGGCGGCGATCGCGCGGGGAGAGGTTTCGGCGTTCAGGCCGCCGTCGATTTCGAGAATGATATCGCGCCCGGTCTGGTCGATCATCCGGCGCAGCTGCTCGACCTTGCGCAGCTGGCTTTCGATGAAGGCCTGCCCGCCAAAGCCGGGGTTTACCGACATGACCAGCACAAGGTCGATATCGTCGATGACCGGCTCAATAATGCTGGCCGGCGTGGCCGGGTTGAGCGCGACGCCCGGCTTCATGCCCGTGGCGCGGATCGCCTGCAGCGTCCGGTGCAGGTGCGGGCCTGCCTCCGGATGCACGGTCAGGATGTTGGCGCCCGCCTTGGCAAAGGCGTGGATGAATGGATCCACCGGTGCGATCATCAGGTGCACATCGAACGGCTTCTTCGTATGCGGACGGAGCTTCTCTATCACGGGCGGGCCGAAGGTCAGGTTCGGCACGAAATGGCCGTCCATGACATCGATGTGGATCATGTCGGCGCCAGCATGGTCGATGGCCCGGATTTCCTCACCGAGACAGGCAAAGTCTGCGGAAAGAATCGAAGGTGAAATCAGTACGTCGCGCATAGAGACTCCCTAAATGGGAAACGCCGGGCACACAAGGCGCCCGGCGTTCCGCATCTGCTTCCGATTGAACGGGTTGCGCTTAGTACGCCGCCGCCGGGATCAGCTTCCAGCCGTCGGCACCGGCGATGATATCAACCGGCGTGCCGGGGGCGATGTAGACGTCTGCGCCCTGGATGATTTCCTTGCTCTCGCCGCTGGAGAAGCGGACGATGTAAGCGAAGGCTTTCGACGTGCCGACAGCCTTGCCGGCTTCGTTGCCGACGATGCCGCCGAGGACTGCGCCGCCAATGGCGCCAGCCGTCTGGGCCTTGTCGCCACCGCCAAGCTCAGAACCTGCAAGGCCGCCAAGCACGGCGCCGGTGGCTGTGCCGATGATCGAGCTGTCACGCTTGATAGTCACTTCGCGGACCGAGGTGACGGTGCCGTGATAGACGGTGGACGCCTGGCCGACAGCGCCCGGGCTGGCCGTACCAACGCCGGATGTCGAGGCGCAGCCTGCCAGAGACAGGCTGAGCGCCAGGAAGGCACCGGCGGCCAGCTTGCCGGTCGAGGTGCGGATGGAAGAAACAACGGTCATTTTAGTGCTCCCTGCACAATGTATGGGGACTTTCTGGCATGTATTCGCTGAATGGCAGATGAACCTTCAGCGGCAATTTCAGGGCGTTAGCTTACCTTAGCGTTGCCGGGGTGAGCCGTGACATGAAGAATGCGTCATGTTCGGAATTCGTCGCCGGGAGGGTGACGAGATCGCCTTTCTCGGTAATGCAGGTCTCGAATCCCGGCGCTTCTTCCGGTTTCACGGGCAGGCGGGTGACGAAGCCGTCGGCGATGGCGCGGTCCACGACATCGGCGCCTTCGGCCTTCAGCGGGGTGCAGACGCAGTAGAGGATCGTGCCGCCGGGGCGGACCATCTCTGTGGCTGCTTTCAGTAGCCGGTACTGCACATCCGGGAAGCGGGCGATGTCGTCCGGGCGCTTGATCCAGGCGCCTTCCGGGTGGCGGCGCAGCGTGCCGAGGGCGGAACACGGCGCGTCCAGCAGCAGCAGGTCGGCAGGCGTCTCCGGGCGCCAGGTTTCGGCGTCTGCTGCAATAATTTCAGCAGAAAGCCCGGTACGGGCGAGGTTCTCTTCGAGCCGTTTCAGACGCGGTTTCGACCGGTCGACCGCGACGACGTTCAGGCCCGCCGCGCAGAGTTGCAGCGTCTTGCCGCCGGGGGCCGCGCAGAGGTCAATCGCCGTGACTTCGGACGACTTGCCCATGACCATATCGGACTTGTCCATGATCATGCCGGACTTGGGCGGACTATCCGATGGGCATGCCATGAGCAGTTTTGCGGGGAGAGCGGCGGCCGGGTCCTGCACCCACCAGTCTCCGCTACCATACTCCGCCAGGGTCTCGACCGGCCCGCCCGGCGCACGGACCGAGCCATTGCCCAGCAGCTCCCCGCCGGTCACTTCGGCGACGGCGGCGGCGCTGGTCTTCGCGGTGAGGTAAATGCCGGGTTCACCAAGTTGGGCGGCGGCGAGCGCGGCAGCGCCATCGGCCCCGACGCTTTCCTCGAAGGCCGCAGCCAGCCAGTCCGGCCAGATCGCGGTGAGCGGCAGGGCGTCCAGATCCGGGCGCTCGGCGGCGGCCCGGC
Source organism: Hyphomonas sp. GM-8P (assembly GCF_003263315.1). Lineage (NCBI taxonomy): Bacteria > Pseudomonadati > Pseudomonadota > Alphaproteobacteria > Hyphomonadales > Hyphomonadaceae > Hyphomonas > Hyphomonas sp. GM-8P. The sequence continues at coordinate 3,100 of NZ_AWFE01000138.1, read as the reverse complement.
GCAGCACGGCATTCAGGAAGGCGCCGCCTGAGCGGGCATCCGGCCAGTCCTTTGCCGCTTCCACGGTTTCGGAGACAGCGGCGTGTTCCGGCACATCCATCCGCCAGAGCTGGACCGCGCCGACGCGGAGCAGTGCTCGGATCGCCGGGCTCGCGGCCTGCAGCGGACGTGAGAGGAGGGGGGCGAGGGCCATGTCGATCCGGCCAAGCTCGCGCAGGGCGGCGGAGGCGATGGCGCGGGCAAAGCCGCGGTCCGGCCCGTCAAGGTCGTTGAAGGGCGGGGACTCGTCCATGGCCTGGTCCAGCGTGCGGCGCTTCTCGAGTGTCAGGAACAGGAGATCGGCGGCTGCCCGCCGCACCAGTGCGCCGCTCATTGGTTCACAGTCTTCCCTTTAGCCCCACGGTCCCGCTTCGCGGCGCATGGCCGGAGAAGCCTGCGGCGCAGTTACGCCCATGTCCGCCGCAAGACGGCGCAGGGCTTCAATCCGGTTAGCCGTTGCCGGGTGGGTTGAGAAGAGATTGTCCGCACCGCGCCCGTTCAGCGGGTTCGCGATGTACATGTGCGCCATGGCCGGGTTGCGCTCGGCGGCGACATTGATCGTGGAGCGCGCGCCGCGTTCGATCTTGGCGAGGGCAGAAGCGAGCCAGAGCGGGTTGCCGCAGATTTCCGCGCCCATCCGGTCGGCTTCGTATTCGCGCGAGCGGGAGATCGCCATCTGCACAAGAGCGGCAGCCAGTGGCGCAAAGATCATGATCGCGATGGAGCCGATCAGTCCCGTGCGCTCGCGCCCGAAGAAGAGGGCGAAGTTCGCCAGCATGCCGATGGCACCGGCAATCGTGGCGGTGACGGTCATGGTCAGCGTGTCGCGGTGTTTTACGTGGGCGAGTTCGTGCGCCATCACGCCGCGCACTTCGTCGCGGTTCAGCATGCCGAGAAGGCCTGTCGTGGCGCAGACGGCCGCATGTTGCGGGTTACGGCCAGTGGCGAAGGCATTCGGCTGGGGCGTTTCGATGATGTAGACGCGCGGCGGCGGCAGGCCGGCACGGTCCGCCATGATGGCAACGTCATTGGCGAAGGTACGCAACATGGGGGAGGCGGTCTTCGGGTCGATCTCTTTTGCGCCCTGCATCGTCAGGACGATCTTGTCGGAATTCCAATAGGAGAAAATATTCATCGCGGCGGCCACGACGAAAGCCACGGCCATGCCGGGCACGCCGCCGATGAGATAGCCGACGCCCATGAAGAGCGCGGTCATCGCCGCGAGAAGGATGAAAGTTTTCAACGTGCCCATCGGGCCTTAACTCCACTCTGTTCTCCGCGTATGTACGCGGTGCGTTAGCACTCCCCAGACGCCACACCTATATGGCGAGCGTTAACGAAAAGAGGAGTCTTCATGGCCAGCGATGACAAAGCTGTAATCCCTGCGCTGACGGACGCGGAAATCGAGCGCCGCAAGGCGCTGCCGGAGGCCGCGCGCCGTGCGCTGGAAGAAGCCGATGCCCGCAAGGCCAAAGAGGCCGCCGATGCGGCCGCCCTGCCGGAAGACGAGCATGGCGGGCCAAGAAGCATCGAGCCGACCCGGTATGGGGATTGGGAACGCAAAGGCATCGCCTACGATTTCTGAACCCTTCAGAGCCCCAGCACTTTCCGTGCAATGATCGTTCGCTGGATTTCGTTCGTGCCGCCATAGATCGACTGTGCACGCCCCGCAAAATAGGTCGCCATGTCGCGCCCCGGCGAGCCGCCCGGTTCGTTCTGGCCGGCCCAGAAACTGAAATGCGGCTGGGCATAGGCGCCCGCCGCATCCACCATCAGTTCGGTGATCTGCTGGTGGGTCGTCGTGGCGAGGATCTTGACCGTCGAGGCCGCATCGCCCGGGGAGCCGCCCTGCGCGGCCGCCGACAGGACGCGGAACACCGTCATCTCAAGCCCATCGACCGCCATCTCCGCTTCGGTCAGGCGGCGGGCAAAGCTTTCATCGTCGATCAGGCGGTCGCCGCCGCCATCCGGCGTGGACATGGCCACGTCGCGGATATGGCGCAGCATGGCGCGCTTGCCGCCGATACGGGCATAGGAGGTGCGCTCGAAGCCGAGCAGGTATTGCGAATAGGTCCAGCCCTTGCCGGCCTCGCCGATCCGGTTCTCCTCCGGCACTTTCACATTCTCGAAGAACACTTCGTTCAGCGCATGCGCCCCGTCGATGGAGATGATCGGCCGCACCGTGACGCCCGGCGCATTGATCGGGCAGCAGATGAAGCTGATACCCTGCTGCTTCTTCTCTTCATGGGATGTGCGTGCCAGCAGGAAGATCCAGTCGGCATGCTGGGCTGCGGACGTCCAGATCTTGTGACCGTTTAGTGTATAGGTGCCGTTTTCCAGAGTTGCGCTGAACTGGAGGGAGGCGAGGTCCGAGCCTGCGCCGCGCTCCGAATAGCCCTGCGCCCAGCCGACGGAGCCGTCTCGGATGCCGGGCAGCCAGCGCGCTTTCTGCTCCTCCGAGCCGAACGTGTAGATCACCGGGCCGACATAGATGACGCCCATGGGCGTGACCGTCGGCACACCGGCGCGTTCAAGCTCTTCGTCGAAAACGTATTGTTCCTCGATCCCCCAGCCGGGGCCGCCATATTCTTCCGGCCAGGCGGTGGCGAGCCAGCCCTTCTTGCCGAGGGCCATTTCCGAGCGGCGCACTTCCGCCGTCGTCAGGGGCAGGCCGGCCTTGTATTTGCGGATGATGTCTTCCGGGAATTCGGTTTCGAACCAGGTCCGCACCTTGGCGCGGAAGGCTTCGATCTCAGGGCTGAAGGCGAGGTCCATCTTTGGCTCCGTAGCGATCACCCCAAAAGCGTAGGGCAGGGCTTGCCCATGACAAGCCCTGCCCCGACGTCGCCTTGTTGGCGAATATTTGCTGGCCTTAAGCGGCCTTCACTTCCTCGATCCACTGGTCGACGCGGCGCTCCAGCAGTTCCAGCGGCATGGCGCCGCCGCCGAGCACGGTGTCGTGGAAGGCGCGGATGTCGAACTTGTCGCCCAGCTCTTCCTCGGCGTGCTTGCGCAGGTCCTGGATCTTGATCATGCCGATCTTGTAGGCCGTCGCCTGGCC
>NZ_AWFE01000137.1:0-1399 GCF_003263315.1 Hyphomonas sp. GM-8P | reverse complement strand
AATAATGGACCACTTTCGTGGGGGCAGACCACACATCGGCGATGTCGGCCATACGCTGGTCGTCGGCCCGACCGGCGCAGGCAAGTCGGTGCTCCTGTCGCTGCTCGCCCTGCAATGGAAGCGCTATGAGGGGGCGCAGGTCTTCCTCTTCGACAAGGGCCGCTCGGCCCGCGCCGCAACGCTTTGCATGGGCGGCGCGCATATTGATCTCGGCAGCGCCGATGCGCCAAGCCTCCAGCCGCTGAAGGACATCGACACCGAGCATGGGGCGAGCTTTGCCGTCGACTGGCTCGTGGGCCTCTGCACGAATGAAGGCGTCGCCATGACGCCGGACCTCAAGGCAAAGCTCTGGGAGGCCATCCAGTCCCTTGCTTCAGCGCCTGAATCCGAACGCACCCTGACAGGCCTCAGCCTGATGCTGCAGGACGACACGCTCAAATCCGCGCTGCATCCGTTCACGTTGGAAGGCCCGCACGGTCGCCTGCTCGATGCCGATCATGAAAGCCTGAACCTCGCGGACACGGTCTGTTTCGAGATGGAAGAGCTGATGCACGCCAAAGGTGCGGTGGCCCCGGTCATCACCTATCTCTTCAACCGGCTGGAAGAACGGTTTGATGGCAGACCGACCCTCCTCATCCTCGATGAAGCCTGGCTCTTCCTCGATGATCCGATGTTCGCCGCGCGTATCCGCGAATGGCTGAAGACCCTCCGCAAGAAAAACGTCTCCGTCGTGTTTGCGACGCAAAGCCTTGCCGACATTGCAAACTCAAGCATCGCGCCTGCGCTGGTCGAGTCCTGTCCCACACGCATCTTCCTGCCGAATGAACGCGCGCAGGAGCCGCAGTCCCGGGAGACCTATCTGCGCTTTGGCCTGAACGCGCGCCAAATCGAACTAATCTCGAGAGCCACGCCCAAGCGCGACTATTACTATCAGTCGCCGCTCGGTGCGCGCGTCTTCGATCTCGGTCTCGGCCCCATCGCCCTCTCGGTTTGCGGCGCGTCCTCGCCCGAAGATCAGGCCCGCATGGATCGCATCTGGGCCGAGACCGAAGGCGACGGGTTCGCCGCCTGCTGGTTCATCGAGAAGGGCCTGCCCTGGGCCGCTGAACTGCTCAACCGCTGGCCCGGTCATGGGCCGGAGCCCCAGACGCACTCAGCCTTCAATCCCTCCCACATCCTCGCCGCCGAATAGGAGCTCGCCCCATGAAACGCCTTCTCATTTCAGCTGCCCTCTGCGCCTTGCCGCTGTCTGTGATCACAGCACCGCCAGCTTCAGCGCAATGGACGGTCTATGACCCGGCCAATCACATCCAGAACATCTATCAGGCCATCCGGTCGCTTCAGGAGGTCAACCAGCAGATCCAGCAGCTCACCCATGAGATCGAGATGCTGGAGAACA